>CAZXVN010000222.1:0-3780 GCA_964643945.1 uncultured Lentisphaeraceae bacterium
CCGGCGAGCGAGGCGTCGCCGATGGATGCCGGCAAGAGATAGGCCGCGAGCGTGAGGCCGGCGATCACATCGCCGCGGAGCCATCCCCGGTCATAGCTGCGTAGCCATTGGAGCGCGGGTAGCCACCGGAAGATGGCCGGCACACGCTTCATCGCACTGTTTGTTGAAGACTCCATACGAGCTCAAGCGGCGGGCGGGGGCTATAACTTCAGCGTTCGACGTTCGATGTTCAGCGTTCGGCGTTCGTGTCCCGCTCCGCGGGCGGGGGCTGATCGGCACGTCACGTTTTGTTCCGCGCGGGGCGGGTGAGGCGCACGGCAAGCAAGCGGTAGAGCAAGGCGGCCAGAAGCACGACAGTCACGAAAAGGACGCCTTTCCAGAAAGCGTAGTCCACGAGGCTCTTCCCGTCGGCTTGCGCCTGCTGCACCACCGGGCCGATCTGCGCCGCAAGCTGAGCGCGGCTGTTCGCCCCGAGCGTCTGGTCGAACGTCTGGAGCAGCTCGGTCAGCTGCCGCGCCGCCGCTTCCAGCTGCACCGCCGCCTGCCCGTAGTTCTGGATGCGGAACGGCTCGGCATTCGTCTCGGCCGGCCCGCCGTGCCCGGCCTCGCCGACGCCCAAACGTTTCATGACCCCGTCGAAGGTGGTCAGCGTGGTGTTCAGCGACGCGGACATCTGGGTTCCCGCCGTGAGCGTCTGGCGCGCCTCGCCGAGCACCGGCATCAGGGCGCCCTCCTGAGACTCGAGCGCCTTGAGGATTGCCTCGCGCTCGGCCTTGACCTGTAGCGGCACCTGCTCGGCCGCGCGGGTGAAGCGCTCGACGGAAGCGGCAATCTGCGTGACGTTCGACGACCACTGCTGCAAGGCGGGCTGTCCCAACGTGTTTGCGGTCAAGAGTTCCGTCTGCCACCGCAGCAAGGTCGGCATCTTTTGGGCCACGAAAAGCGCGCGCTCGGCGAACAGCCGCGTCTGGGCGATCTCGCGCCGGGCCGGATCCAGATCGGCAAGCGGGTCAAGCATGAGCATGCTGAAGAGGCTGCCGGGTTTGGCGGTGTCGGCCTGGTTCACCTGCGCCACCTGCAGGGCGAGGCCCACCGCACGCGCCACCAGCAGATTTTCCGGCAGCGAACTCTGCCGGTGCCAGACTTTAATCGCTTCGCGCAAGGCAGCCTGCTGTTCCGGCTTGAGGACTTTGTCGGTAAACCGCCAAATCTCCGTCTCGGCCGTCCGGCAGTTCTCCAGGATGGTCAGCGCCGACTCGCCGAAGACCTTGGGCTGCCAATACTCCTCCAAGGCCATCCGCGTTTCGGTGACAAAGACCGTCATGTCCAGCAGATTGGCGATGGCGTTCGGCCCGGAGGCGATCGAACAGGCCGCGGTGCCGAACGCGATCTTCCACCGCAGGCTTTCGGCAGGGTCCAGCGCGTTCGTGCCGTGACGGAGCTTCGCGACGCCGACGGTCATGCGCGAAGCAAATTCATCGGCGAAACGCAGCAGGGTCTGCTGCACGTCCACCGGATCCACCACAGGCTCCGCCTTGCCGCCGGGCGTGACCGTGCGGACAGCCTGTCCCGGAACATCGGCCGCTGTCTGGATAATGCGGCAGCCTGCGCCCAAGGTGGTTAGCAGGAATCCAGAAGTCAGAATCCAGAATGCGTGGACTGCCCATTTGTTTCGAGGCTTCATTTATTCCGTCTCCTTCTGGCTTCTGATCTGAGACACCATCGGTTTCGCATGATTCGATCCATCTGGAGGGCCGACCTCCGTGTCGGCCGCGGCCCGGGCGGAGCCGGGCCCTCCAGAGGCCCGACTGACTTCTGGCTTCTGTTCTCCTCATAGGCTTTCACGGCCTCGCGAAGATTGAAGAACATGCGGCCGTGTCCCAGCACCTGCCCCAGCGGCGAACGCTCGACCACCTTGAGCGCGGCCGGGTTGAGTGCGCTCAGCCAAAGCGTAATCCCGCGCTCCCGCAGCTTCTCCTCCAAGCCGGTTAAGGCCCGCAGCGCCGTGTACTCGAAATCAGGGATGGCGCTGCATTCCAGAATCATTACCTTCGGTTCGGCCGCGGCGACCAGCGCCCAGAGCCGCTCGCCCACCCGGGGCGCGCTGGCAAAGGTCATGCGCCCTTCGGTCCGGATGATCGCGAGGCCCGGAACCGTCTCGTCTTCCGGGTGCTCGCCGGTCAGGGGGCGGAACACCTCGGTGCCCGGCTTGCGGCCCACGGCGTAAACAGGCGGGTGGTTGGCCTGATAGAAAAGCGTCAGCATCGAGATGGCAACAGCGACCAGGATGCCCTGGAGGGTTCCCAGCAGCACGACACCCGCGCAGGCCGCCAGCGCCCAGCACAGCTCCGTGCGCCGCACACGCAGGATGGCGCAGAAGTCAGAGGTGCTGAGCAGCGGAAGCGTGGTGACGATGACGACCGCCGCCAGCGTGGCCTGCGGCAGCAGGCTGATGAGCGGCGACAGCACGAACAGGGTCGCCAACACGGCGGCTACCGTGACCAGCTCGGACATCTGGGAGCGGGCGCCGGCGCGCGCGTTGACCGCCGTCTGGGAGGTCCCGCCGCCCGCAGGAAAGCAGTGGAAGAAGCTCCCCGCAAGGTTGGCGGCCCCCAGTGCGATCAGCTCCCGGTTCGGGGCCAGGCGCGGGTCGTCGTGCCGGGCAAAGGCGCGCCCTGCGGCGACGGACTCGGTGAAGGACATCAGCGCGATGCCCAGCGCGCCGGGCCACAGACCTTTCAGGAGCGACAGGTCCGGCAGCGCCGGGGCCGGTATGCCGGTCGGGATGTGTCCGGTCAGGGCCACGCCGGCCTCTTTCAGCCCCAGAAAGGCCGCCGCCACAATCCCCAGTGCCACCGCCACGAGAGGAGCGGGCGCGCGCGGAAGAAAGCGCTCTGTCCCAAACAGGAGGGCCAGCATGGCCACGGCCAGAATCAGCGTCGGAAGATGCGCCTCGGGCATGTTGCTAAAGAAGGAAAGGATATTCTGGAAGAAGTTTCCTTTCGCGAAGTGCAGGCCCAGCAGCTTGGGCGCCTGGTCAACGACGATCACCAGGCCGATGCCCGCCTTGAAGCCGGTCAGCACCGGGTCGGAGATGAAGTTCGCCAAGAACCCCAGCCGGAGCAGGCCGGCCAGCATCAGGAAGCCGCCGGTGAGAAAGGCCAGCGTGGCCGCGGCGGCCATCAGCCGTTCCGGTTCGCCGCCGGGCACGGCCAGGGCCAGTTGGGTGGCGGTGAGGATGGCCAGGGTGGTGGTGGAACTCACGCTCAGCGTGCGTGACGTCCCCAGCAGCGCATAGGCGAGCATGGGCACAAGGGCCACGTACAAGCCCGCCTCAACCGGCAGGCCGGCGATCACGGCATAAGCCATGGATTTGGGGATGACCACCGCCGCCGCCGTCAGTCCCGCGACCAGATCCAAGCGCAGCCACGCCGAAGGGTAGGTCTTCAGCCACACGGGAACAGGAAAACAGGTCGGTCGGTTCGCTATCATTGCAGGTCTTTTTCAGCTACGGATTGCGCGGAAAACGCGGATTGAAGAGCCGGAGCGGAGCCGGGGAATAGCTCAGCAGCCACCCCAGAACAGGAAAACAGGTCGGTCGGTTCGCTATCATTGCAGGTCTTTTTCAGCTACGGATAGCGCGTAAAACGCGGATGAAAGAGCCGCAGCGCAGGCGGGGAAGAGCGCAGCATCCACCCCAGCAGAGGCAACACGTTCGATCAGTCCTTAAACATCGCAGGTATCTTTCTGATATGTTCTGCCCGTGACAGGTCGATTGCA
>CAZXVN010000223.1:0-2932 GCA_964643945.1 uncultured Lentisphaeraceae bacterium
TTTGTTTTTTTTTTTTTTTAATGGTCCGGCAACCCCCGAGATCTACACGGCTCTGAACACTCTTTCCCTACACGACGCTCTTCCGATCTGGAGATCGAGCCGTGGTAACCGCCCAAGGCGGTCAACTGCGAACCGCCGTGACCGAACGTGCCGTACATGCTCTGGGCTTTCGCGAGATTGACTGCATATTCGTTAATCCCGTGCAGCACGTTGGTGTCGTTTGTGAGCAGATAATATTCGCTGAGAAAAACGTTCTTGTAACCCCAGCCCCAGGCGTCACACGCGGTCGGATTCAGGGAAAGGTTATCAGGAGCGAGCGACCGCGCGTAGGCCTGAACCTTGGGCAGGAAAGCCGGGTTGCCGCTGGCCAGCAACGCCAGACCAAGGACCGGTCCGCCGGGTGTGCCCCCAAAGGATTGACTCGCAATGATGTTGCAAGCGTTCGAGAGAATCAGCGCAGACTTGGGACAGTTATAGGGTGCCGTGGCACTGTAAGCGCCCATGACCTGTAATTGGATCGAGACATCGTTGGTGACCCCCGCGCGCCAACGCTTGAGGTTCATCACACCGTCGCCCGCCTCGGCAGCGCCGATCGCCCAGCCCATACTTTTGCGGGCGTCGGCTGTGAAAAGCGGCACAGGAACGCTGCCCACACCCGTGCTCACACCCAGCAGCACATCGTTCGTGGCCAGAATTCCGTACGCCGGCGTATTGGTCCCCACCGCAGTGACCAGAATCTGCCAAGGTTTCTGCGCCGTCATCGTCCCCATGTCGCCGACGTTGTTACCGTCGCGATACAGCCACCCGCGCATCCCCGTGGGGCCGAGGTTGTAGTTGGAGGTGTGGTCGATCGTGCCGAGGTCAACCGTGGTGAGATCCGGTGCGGCAGCCATGACCGATAGCGTCAGCGTCCACGCGCACAGCGAGGCGCAGCGCGCTCGCTGTCCGAGCCGTCTGCCATACCATGTCGCTTCGAAAGGATTGTACAAGCCTCTTCTCCTTCTTCTTCTCTGTGCAACCGCGTATCAAGTTCGAGCCGGGGCGTTAGCCTTCTGGCGCGCCCGAGGTTACACCCATTCAAATGAAACTATCATATACCACCTCAAGCCCATCGTCTAGTGCATTCCAAGTGATTCCGGCAATTTGGCAAAAAGGGGACTTTTTCTGTTGCGCGCCGGAGGGGGGATTGTTACTCTTCAAACCATGGTAGCGCCATGGCGGTGCTATCCCCTGTTTAAGAAAGGCGCGACGATCTTACTCAGTATTGATGCGCGGGGCAAAGCGATAAAATTTTGTCAGGGCGGTGCATGATGAACCTCGATTCCCACCAGCATTTCTGGAAATATCATCCGGACCATCAGGACTGGATGACCGACGCGATGGGCGTGCTGAAGCGCGATTATCTTCCTGAGCAGCTGCAGCCCCTGATCGACACGCTGGGGTTCGACGGAACCGTCGCCGTTCAGGCGCGGCAGATGGTCGAGGAAACCGCATGGCTGTTAAAGCTGGCCGACGAAAACGACTTCATCAAAGGCGTCGTCGGGTGGGTTGCTCTGCGCTCTCCGAGCCTTTGCGCACAGCTGGAGAACTATGCGAAGCACACGAAGCTGGTCGGTGTCCGGCATGTGGTTCACGACGAGCCCGATGATGAATTTATGTTGCGCTCGGAATTCCGCCGAGGGATTGCGCAGCTCCGGGAATTTGACCTGACTTACGACCTGTTGCTGTTTCCCAGACATCTGCCCGTGGCGGTGAAGTTGGTCATGGAGTTTCCCGAGCAGCCTTTTGTACTAGACCATCTCGCGAAGCCCTTCATCCGTGAAGGGCTGGTGTCGCCGTGGAAGGAAGATTTGTTGCGGTTGGCCGAGTTCCCTAACGTTTTTTGCAAGCTGTCCGGCATGGTGACCGAAGCAAAATGGAAACAGTGGCAGCCCGAGGACTTCCACCGTTATCTCGACATCGTCATCGAGGCCTTCGGCCCGGAGCGGGTGATGATCGGTTCCGACTGGCCGGTCTGTACCTTGTCCGGCGATTATGCGGGGACGATGGGTATCGTCATCGATTATGTGAAACAGTTCCCGCCGGAGGCGCGCGACGCGATCCTCGGCGGCACCTGCGCACGGTTTTATAAAATCACACCCTCAACAGCTCAAAGCGTATCAGGATAAAAGAATGAGTGAAGCCATGATGGCCGGCGTCCTGCACGGAGCCCAAGACATCCGGATCGAAAAAGTGAGCCAGCCCGAACTCCGTCCGGGCATGGTGCTTCTGCGCGTCCGGCGGGTGGGCGTGTGCGGTTCGGACATGCATTATTTCCAGCACGGGTATTGCGCGGCATTCATACCGACCCGGCCGTTCATCCTCGGCCATGAGTTCACCGCCGACGTCGCCGCGGCGGCGGCGGACGTGAAAGCCCCGCAGGTCGGCGCACGGGTCACCGTCAATCCGGCCCGCGCCTGCGGCTTCTGCGACACTTGCAAAGCGGGTCGCGGCAATCTGTGCCGCCAGACCATCATGCTGGGGAGCGCCAGCACGACGCCGCCGACGGACGGCGCGTTCGCCGAATTCGTCACGGTGCGGGCAGACCAGTGCCACGTCCTGCCGTCGCAGATGGATGACGGCCTGGGCGCCATGATGGAGCCCATTGCCGTGGCGCTGCACGCGGTTAAACGTGCCGGGACCGTTTCAGGAAAGAAAGTGCTCGTGACAGGCGGCGGGCCCATCGGCTTGCTGACCCTGCTTGCCGTCCGTGCCTACGGCGCGCTTCCGGCGGTGCTGAGCGACGTGGTCGCGGGCCGGCGCGAGACCGCGCTCAGGCTGGGCGCCGACGCCGTCCTGGGTCCGGCCGCGAAAGACGTGCAGGAGCAGGCGCGCGAACTCACGGGCGAGGGGTTCGACGTGATTTTCGAGGCGGCCGGCGCGCCGCCGGCCT
>CAZXVN010000224.1:0-4769 GCA_964643945.1 uncultured Lentisphaeraceae bacterium
CGCTGGTTGGCAGGAATCGCGGCTACTGCGAAGCGAACGCGGAACAGTACTCGTTCTTCACGGTGCAGGATGTACCCGGCGTGGCAAAGCTGATGGGCGGCTTCGACAAGTACGCGGAACGGCTGGAACGCGACTTTCAGCTCGCCGAGCCGACCAAGTTCTCGTACGGCGAGGGCCAGCGCGGCGGTGAAGGAACGGTCAACTACTCGAACGAGCCGAACATGCAGGCCGCACATCTGTTCAATTATGCAGGCCGCCCGTGGCTCTCGCAATACTGGGTACGGCGGGCGCAGCAGCAGGCCTACGGGGGGGTTGATGCAGCCGGCGGCTACGGGTATGGGGACGAGGACCAGGGGCAGATGGGATCCCTGAGCGCGCTGATGTCGATCGGTCTGTTCTCCCTGCGCGGCGGCTGCGAGAATCCGCCGATCTACGACATCACCACGCCCCATTTCGACACGGTCACAATCAAGCTGGATCCGAAGTACTATCCGGCGAAAAAATTCGTCATCAAGACGTACAACAATTCCACTACGAACCACTATATCCAGTCTGCGAAACTCGCCGGCGCACCGCTGAACAACTGCTGGATCTACCATAGCGACCTTGCCGCCGGCAAGACGCTGGAACTGTGGCTGGGACCGAAACCCAACACCAACTGGGGCGTGGCGGTTTCGCCCGTCAATTCCAGTTCCTCTTCTCTGAAATAACTAACATGCGAAAGGAATCAACTATGAAAAACACACTTGTCTTTATGCTCTGTCTGCTGTTCGAGCTGCCGAACTGTTTCGCTGCGGACGCAGCCTTGATGAACATCCCCGTTGACTCGCCGGCCTTCGTCTATTCGCCGGGCAACTGGACCGGCGACGCGGGCCGCGCGGGCAAGGTCTTCCGCCAGACATGGAACCCCGGGGCGTATTTCCGGGTGACATGGGAAAGTAAGAACCCGAAACCGGTGGCTAAACTCCGGCTCGACATCTCCACCCATCAGCCAAGATTCCAGACATCGCCGTTGGCTTACTCCATCGACGGCATCTGGAAATCCAATATCCCGCAGGTGGGCGAGATCGCCATTGAAGGAATCACCGGTGCCGGGCGCCACGAACTGGCTGTCTATCTACAGCAAACGTCGACGGCAGTGGAGCGCTGGGGCAGCGAGGGCAAAAGCGGCCTGAACGTGCTGCGGATCACCGGCCTGTCAGTCGATGCGGCCAGTACCCCAGTTCCGGCCACCCCTGGGGGAAAGTGGGTCATAATCACTGGCGACAGCATCACCGAGGGCGGAGCGAGCGAGCTTGCGGGTTATTCCCATCTGGTGGGGCAGGCACTACGGACACTGCATTACGAATATTGCCAGAATGCCTGCGGATGGAGCGGCTGGATCAATAAGGGCGACAATCCGCCCGGAGACGTGCCCGGTTATTATATGATCAGAAATTCCACCAACGGTGTCGGCGGCCAGTATGACGATGCGGCCAGCCGCTGGAACAAGATCGACGGCAACAATCATTCCCTGCTGGACTCCAGGGGGCATATCAGCGCATACGGTCAAACCGACCAGGAACCCTCCCTGATCATGATCAACTATGGGACCAATGATATCCTGCATAAATCCAATCCCAGCGACGTCGCTGCCAGCATCACGCAGTGCCTGGCGGCCTTGCGTGCCAGCGCGCCCAACGCACAGATCATCATCATTATTCCATTTGGTCAGTATTACGCCAGGGAATTGAAGGACGCCGTGGACGCCCGCAAAAAGGCCAGTCCAGCGGATAACAAAATCGCCATTATCGATTTGGGTCCCGAAGTTGCCAAAAACCTTGAAGCCCCTAACGGCTTGATGGGCGGCCTGCACCCGAATGACCGGGGGCACGCGAATTTCGCGGCATCCATTATCCCGCAGATGACGAAACTCATTGAGAACTGAAAGAAAAGACAAAACAGAAAGAAAAGAACAAATGTAGCGCCAGGCGAAGCCTGTAGAAGAGGGAAGGGAGGAAGCCCGAACAGAAATCTTCTGAAAGTAGCCTTGCAGGTGAGGGGAAACCCAAACCCTGTCCAGACAAGCGAGACCGCGCATCTGGAAGCGAGCCTTGCCCGTGTAGAGTAATCGAAGCGGTGAAGCGTAGGTAGCGAGTGCCAAGGCCGCGTGATTGAGCCCCGAAATCGTTATCATTCCGGTCGGTCTTCTGCGTCATTGGGCATGGGGACGAAACAAGGTCGCCGTGAGACGGTCTGGCGGCATTGCACCGGCGGGGTCTGAGAGCGTGGCAAAGGCACAAGAGGATACACAGGAACCTGGGAGAGCCACGCGGCTCTGCGTATAAGGCCGGACAAGGGCGGCTACCGGCATAACAACAGCCCGGCCCGAGGCAGGCGCGCCGCCTGAAGCGGGAGTCCGTGAAAGCGGAGGCACAAACAAGACGGCGTGAACGCAGTAAGCTCTACGTGAAGGAAAACGAAACGGGAGCGAATGTCGCGGGGGCGGTCGTAGCGTCCTCGTAGTAGTGAAGACGGTGGCGAACTGTTTCCGACAGGAGCCACCCGAGCAAAGGGGGACGCCGGGAAAAAACACGGTGGGCTCATGCGGCAAGGAGATAGCAGGTATGAAACGGGACTCGATGTACAGGAGCCTTGAATCAGACGGACAGGCGGGAAACCGTCTGGCGAAACCACCGCCCGAAGAACCGGATGCGGGAAATCTGCACGTCCGGGTCTGTGAGGGGCTTGGGCGGAAACGCCCAAGTCTACTCGGCAAACACCTTATGAACCACACCCTGCTTGCCGGACTCGCCGCGTTGATCACTGCAACAACCGTTTGGAGTGTTGAACCCAAGTCTACCATACCCATGCCAGGCACCTCACGGGCTGCTACCGCCGGCTTTGCGGTGCTGAAACCGGAGGAGTTCCGGCATTACGCCGCTACCTTCAACCAGTCCGACCGCGAAACGGTGACCAACCACATCCCCAATGCAGCCGCCTGGGACTGGATGGCGGGAAACGTGCCGTTGCTGGACTGTCCTGACAAGGAGATTGAGGAAATCTACTACTTCCGCTGGTGGACCTATCGGAAGCATATCAAGCAGACGCCGGACGGGTTCGTGGTCACCGAGTTTCTGCCGCAAGTGGGCTGGAGCAAGAAACACAATACGATTAACGGTAGCGCACCCCACCATCTCTACGAAGGCCGCTGGATCCACGATCCGAACTTTCTGGACGACTACACGAGGTTCTATTTCGGAAAAGCAGCCGGTTCCGATCCGGGCGGTGTAAGCAAATGTTACTCCGAATGGTTTGCCGACGCCATATACGCCCGGTATCTGGTCAATGCCGACAAGCCGTTTGTTACCTGCCTGTTGGACGCACTGGTGAAGAACAACGAGGCGTGGAACCGCGACGGGGCAATCGGCGATGCATGGCAAAAGAGCCGTCTGTTAGAGAACGGTCTCTTCTGGCAAATCGATTCGTGGGAAGCCACGGAGTTCTCCATTGGCGGTACGGGCATCAGGCCGCCGATCAACAGCTATATGTTCGGCAACGCCGTGGCGATCAGCCGGATCGCCGAACTGGCAGACAGGAAGGAACTGGCCGGTAAATACCGGGCCGAGGCCGATCAGTTGCGAAAACGGGTTCAGGACCAACTCTGGGATCCCGAGGCGAAGTTCTTCAATGTGATGCGGCACGAAAAAGTGCCAACGAACCAGTATGGCAACTCCGCTGCCGAAGACTGTGCACCGGGCAAACGGGTCAAGGTTCGCGAAATCTTTGGCTACGTGCCGTGGTACTTCAACCTGCCTGAGGATGATCGCGGTTATGAAGAGGCCTGGCGGCAGTTGAGCGACCCGCAGGGGTTTCTGGCTCCGTATGGTCCGACCGTAGCCGAGCGGCGGCATCCAAATTTCAAGATCAACAGTGCGGGTTGCGAGTGGCGCGGGGCGAGTTGGCCCTTTTCCACAGCCCAGACGCTTACCGCCCTGGCCAATTTGCTGAACAACTACCATCAGAACGTGCTCGGCAAAAAGGATTACTTTGATACGCTGAAAACTTACACTCGGAGCCATCGGCTGAAGGCAAAGGATGGCGTGGTTGTGCCTTGGATTGATGAAAGCCTGAACCCTGACACCGGCGCATGGATCAGGAATGGAGATCGTGGCGCGAACTACAACCATTCCACTTATTGCGACCTCGTCATTTCCGGATTGGTCGGGTTGCGGCCACGGGCCGATGACATCATCGAGGTCAACCCGCTGGTGCCGGACGGAACCTGGGACTACTTCTGTCTCGATGGTGTTCTGTACCACGGGCGGAACATCACGATTCTTTATGACAAAACCGGCCGGAGATATGGCAAGGGAAAAGGGCTGCAGGTTCTGGCCGATGGCCGGCGTATCGCAGGCGGCGACAAGTTGCAGCGCTTGACTGCCAGACTGCCTGACGTGGCCAGGTGAATTTGGCATGACAAAGCAGAATCAGGAGATATTATGAAAAAAGTAATTATGGCAGCGGTGTTGGGCTCGTTGGCGGGTGCAGTGGTGGTAGCGGGTGATTCTACAGTCGCCGCGTCTGGCACGGACGTCAAAGTATTGGATCGTGCGTTCATGATGAACGCCAAGATCGGCATTTTCGTCCACTACACCGCGGGCCAGTCTGATTTCGCTTACGGCAAGCCCAATCCACAGCCCTGGGACCTGGATGCGCATGCCGATGCTTTTGACGTTAAGGCTTTCGCCGACGCGGTCGAGGATATGGGGGCGCAATATGTGATCATG
>CAZXVN010000225.1:0-6128 GCA_964643945.1 uncultured Lentisphaeraceae bacterium
CAGTTGGTGATGCCGCCGCTGCTGAGGTTGACATACCCGCCGTTGTAGTTGACGGTGCTGTTGAGCACCTGGTTGACGGCGCTGTTGGTGGTGACATAGGCGCCGGTATAGGTGACCTTGCTGTTGACGGTCTGGGCGCTCCCGAGGTTGGTGACCGCGTTGTCGAAGATGGCCGTGGTGTTGGTGATCAGCAGCCAGCCGTCCGGCGCGATGGTCACCGAGCCGTTGCGGTAACGGGTGGTGCCGTTCACCATAGCCAGCCCGGCGAAGTTGGTGGCGCCCAGCCCGGCGCTGAAGGTGTAGTCCTGCGGGGTTGCGGCCACCGCCGTATTTGTGGACCAGTTCAATTCAAACCCGTTGCTGCCCAGCAGGGTGATGTTGGCCGTGTCGTTGGCACCGGCCCAGCCAACCTGGTTGGCCCGCACGTCCGCATTGGTGACGCTGCGGTAGCTGAGCACGCCGTTATTCAGCGCAATCCCGGCGCCGGAAGTAATGGACGGCCTATTGGTCGTGAACTGGAACCCGCCGGAGATCCGGCCGTTTCCAAAGTTGGTGAGCGCCGCCGCGCCCTGATTGTTGAGCGTGTTGGCTTCCAGCACGGCGTTGGCGAGCACCACATTGGCCGAGGAGTTGGTGAACGGGCCGCCGATCCGCGCCTCGGTGTTGGAGATCAGCAGGGAGCCGTCGCTGGCGATCGTGACGCCGCCCGCGCCGGAAACCGCGGTCAGGCCGTTGATCATCTCAAGCCGCGCATAGTTGGTGGCTCCCAGCGCGCTCGAAAAAACGTACGGCCGCCCCAGCGTGTTGTTCGCGAGCGCGTTGTTGAGCCGGAAGGTATTGGTGGCGCCCTGCCAGGTGAACGCCGCCACCGTGGTTGCTCCGCCCCAGTTGTTCGTGAGGTTAGGAAGCGTCCCGGTTTGAATGTCACGGTACGCCAGCGTGGCATTGGTGAACACGATCTGGTTGCCGACACCAGTGACAAGCGTAATCGTTGGCACTGACGCGAATTGCAGGATGCCACCGGAGGCGGTGAGCGTGTTGTTCGTGCTGGTGACCAGACCGACTGTAAAGCCTACCGCGGAATCCAGTAGGCCGCCATCGGTGACGATGACCTTGTTGTCGCTGGCGCCGGCGGAGTTACCGATTGATAATGCGGTTGCGCTCGTGTTTTGAAAGATCGAGCCACTGCCGGCAATCGTGATGTAGTTATTTTTACCAGGTACGCCGACGGTGATTGTACCGCTATTGACTACCGAGCCGCCGTTGGTGACGATGAGCGAATTATTAGTGCTAGCGGCAGCATTACCGATTAATATCGGCTCATCATTTCGAAGGATCGAGTTGGCACCGCTGACAATGATCGAGGCGTTGTAACCGCCGTTGGCGATATAAAGATAGGTGCTGGCGCTCTGACCTCCGGTGTTGAGATTGTTCCATGCACCGCCGTTGCTAATGAGCACCTGTCCTCCATTTCCTAGCCTGTTGGATGTACTGTTCCACAACGAGCCGGTACCGGTGATTCTGACAAACCCGTCGATGGAGCCGGACTGATTCCCCCCTTCGAAATTGTAGACTTTGCCGCCATTGGTGATGACTAGTCCATTGCCGACACCGGCCACAATCAATCTGTCGGCATTGGTAACGGTCCCGGCGTCGACGGTCAGCACGTTGCCCGCGGAGGCGGCGTTGCCGATGTTGAGGTTTTTGTTATTCTGACTCCATAGCGAGCCGGCATCGATCACCGTGACCCTGTTGCTGTTGGCGCCGGCGGCGTTGCCGATATTGACTGTGTCGCTGCCATAGACCTTGCCGCCGTTGGTGATGTTCATCTGCCCTTGCACGCCGCTCATGCTCAGCGTGGTGCTCTGGACGGTGCCGCCATTCCACACGTTGAGCACGTTGCCGGCGCTGCTGCCGATCGTCAGGCTGGCGGTGTTGTTCCACAGCGTTCCGCTGTCCGAGACGGTGACCGAGTTGTTGGTTTTGCCGTTGCCGATGGTACCGGTCGTATTCTGGATCAAGGCACCAGAGGTCATGGTGACGGCGACGTTGGAGGCGGTGTTGCCGATATTCAGGACCCCGTTGAAGTTTGTGCTCGTGGTGATAGCGGTGTTGACGTTGATGTCCACCGCCGCCGCGGGCTGGACCAGCAGCGCCGCCAGAATGATCGCCGACATGTAACCCATTTTTTTGCTCTGCATCGTTTTCTCCTGTCTCACGAGCCAGAAAGAACCTCCCGCCACCTTGAAGGGCACCAGGAAATCGTCCGCCTCGTGTCTCCGCCGTTATACTTCACAAGATATGTCTGGGCAAACCCTGCCCAGACGTCATGATACGAGAATAACCACCTGTTTTCAAAACGCCTAGCCCATTAAACGGTTATACTTTTACCACTTCCGGGCGTAGAAACATATTCCACATTTGGGGGGGGTAAGGCGCGATTTCACTTCGTTGCATCGCACCCAGGTAGGAGTTGGAAGTTGGTAGTTAGGAGTTAGGAGTTAGGAGTTATACCACTGCCGAAAATTACCTAGACTCAATCCGGTAGGGCGTGCGCTCCTGCGCCGCCGCTCATCTCCCAAGCATGGCGGCACGGAGTGCTCGCCCTACCCTACCCCTCATTGATAAACCGTTTAGTCCAACTCGTTTTCGTCAGTGGTATTATTTGTCTTCCGTTGATGTTTTCAACGATGTCGATATCTTCAGACGGATTACGATTAAGCCAGCCGACCGTAGAGCGGACAGTAACTTGAACGTCGAAGTTACTGACAAGCTCACAGCCCGCCGAGCGGGAGCAAACAAGAGGGTAACTCGGGAAAGGGAATTCAGAATACAGAAGTCAGGAGTCAGAATGGGGAAATTCATTCTGAATTGCCGCATCGCGAATACGCTCGCTCCCGTGCCTTCCCCGGCTGGTGAGGGACGGGCAAGGTTAGCGCTACCGTACTATGGCAGGGCACTCACTTCCCTTCCTGTGCCTTTAATTCCGGCCAGATACTCCGCATTTGATGGGCCTCGAGCGAAACCAGATTCGCATCACTGCCACGGGCGAAGACTGATACACCCGTGCTGTCCTGCTGAGTCGGGTAAGCCCGCAACGTCAGACACTGGCGCCCGTTGGCGAACACCTCGATGATACTGCGGTCGATGAAGACCCGCAACCGAAGCGGTTCCCCATCCTCCAGATACAACGGGCCAACCTCCGGCGAGCGGGATGCCACATCCGGATTGAACGAAGCCTGGGACACATCGATCATCAACTCCCGTTTATTTGACGTCCAGGGCCAGGCCCATGCGTGCATGGAGAGACTGATCGTCGTCTGTTCCTCGCCGTTCGGACTGCGCAGGACACGCAACCCGACCTCACGTGCCTGCCTGGGATCAATTACAGCTTCCAGCTCCATGGCCCTGCCCTGTACGCCAGGCAGAAGTTTTTCCCCGTTGGCAGGAATGGCCACATTTTCCAACTTAACGGGATTGAATCGCAATGTCTTCAGCTCTTCGACCGGTGTGATGCAGAGCGGGTTCAGTTCAGGATACCTACCTGAACAACTCCTGGCTTTAAGCGTATTCTCGTCGTTTAATGACAGTTGGCGCGGCAGAGAGATAACCCCCTTGCTAGTCCCGCAAAAGTTTTCCTTGATCAGACATTCAAAGATATTCCACATGCCAATGCAGCGTCCTTTTGGATCAACGAATCCGGACGGGGCATGCAGGCTGCCGCGCATAACCGGGCCGTAATTCATCCGGCCTTGTTTCTCGATCGCAAATCGTCCCTTGGTCAGGTCGGAGGTTCCGATGTAGTATTTCGGACCCTGGTTATGACTGAAGAACAGCACCAGGTGCTTGCCATTGCCGAAAGGCAGGACGTTGGGACAGGCGCAGTCCGTACCGGGATCGGTAAAAAAGTCGTCCTGCAGATAATCACCCATTGATTCCCATTGCGTCATATCCTTTGACCGCTTGATCACCAAGCCGGGCTTCTTGCCAGACTTCTGATTGACCAGGTAATAGTATTCCCCCTCGCGCCAGAGGCAATTGTCACCGCCACCGGAAATCGGGTGCAGAGTCCAGTCCAGCAGCATCGAATCGGACGCTGTGGCTACTCCTTTTGCTGCAGCCACACTGAGGATCACACGATCCTTGTCCGCGCAAACCTGACCGGTGCCGCCATGGATATCCTTGGGCAGCATTGGCAGGTCCTGCCAGTGTACCAGGTCGTCGCTGACGGCATGGCCGCGCCCCCATTGAACGCCCGGCACTTGGAACAGGTAGAAGAAGTGGTATTTCCCCTGCCACCAGCACAAACCCGCGGCGTCATGAGTTCCATAGCCCGGCGGCGAAAAGTGGTAGAGCGGTCTGTAAGGATCACTGGCCAACTCCTCGCGATTCTTCCTGAAGCACTCCTTCTGTTCCTCGGGCGACATGTTCGCGACATCCGGCGCTTTCCACGCAACGGCAAAGGCGGATGAGGCAAACAATTCCAATCCCAACATACCAACATAGATGCACTTGTAATTCATTTTACTAACCTTCCTTGTTAACTTGTCACCTCGGATTCGACTCAGCCATCGCCCACGCCTTAACCTCACGAACGATGAACGGAATCACGTCTCAACAAGCAGCAATTAGGAACCCGCCCAAGATCACGTCTCCACATTAACCAGCAAGCCCTGCACCCGACCCATTTTGACAGTGCCTGCCCTCCCTCCCGAAACCGTCAGACACCTCCGTCAACTCGACCCACAGTCCGCCGGACAGCACACTTGCCTGCTTGCTAGTCGATCCATTACCGATAGTGGAGGCGCCACTGCTATAGAACTTACCACTGCCGGTGATGTTCAACTGACCGCTAAAATAGCTAGGGCAAACCCTGCCCAAGCGTCACGTCACGAGAACAACCACCTGTTTCCTAAACACCTGACGCAATTAACAATTCTATGTTACCGCTTCAGTGCGCAGAAACATATTCCACATTTGGGGGGTGGGGTTTAATTACAGGTTGCCATCGCCGTCCCGGTTCGCTACCCTTCTGTCATGGCTCACTCCCTGCCCAGACTCCCGCTCGGGATCAGCGACTTCGTGGTGCTCCGCGAAGAAGGCGCGGACTATCTCTACGTGGACAAGACCCTGGCGTTGTTCAACCTGCTGGACGCCGGCAAATACCTCTTTCTCGCCCGGCCGCGCCGCTTCGGCAAGTCCCTGCTCTGCTCGACCATCAAGTATCTTTACGCGGGCCGTCGCGATCTCTATGCCGGCCTCGCCATCGACCACCTCTGGGACTGGAGCAAAACCAACCCGGTCGTGCATTTCAGCCTGACAGACATCGGCTCGTACACGCCAGAGAAACTCGACTGCAATCTCCGCCGCATGCTGAACGATGCCGCGCTGCGGCACGGCCTTTCAATCGACCAGGACGACACGCCGCGAGCCTTCAATATGTTGCTCGCAGGCATCCACGCCCAGACAGGCCGCCGCGTGGTGGTGATCGTGGACGAATACGAGAAGCCGGTGCATGACCACATCACGGATCTCGCCATGGCGCGTAAAATGCGCGACGTGCTCTCCTCCTTTTACGGCTCGCTCAAGGGATGCGACGCGCATCTCGAAAAGCTTTTCATCACCGGCATCGGCCGCATGGTGCGCACGAGCATCTTCTCCGAGCTGAACCAGATGCTGGATGTGACACTTGCCCCGGAAGCGGCGGAACTCTGCGGCTATACCGAGTCGGAACTGCATCGCGACTTCGCCCCGTTCATCTCCCGTCTGGCGCAAACCAACGCGCTGACCGAGGCGCAGTCTTGGAGTGTTCTGAGGGAGCGCTACAACGGTTATTGGTGGGGAACAGGCGAAAAGGTCTATAATCCGTGGGCGATCCTCAATTGTCTGCGAAGCGGGGAGTTCGGCAGCTACTGGTGGGCCAGCGGCACGCCGGGCATGCTAGTCGACATGGCCGCCACCCTGAAACGACCGGATGGCAATTTAGAAGGCATCGAGACCACGAACATCTCCTTGCTCTTCGACATCACCCAGCCCAAGCCTGTGCCGCTGCTCTGGCAGTCGGGCTATTTAACAATCAAGAACTTCAGTGAGGACGTTTTTACCTTGGGCTTCCCCAACGCCGAAGT
>CAZXVN010000226.1:0-12460 GCA_964643945.1 uncultured Lentisphaeraceae bacterium
GCAGGCTGTCGGACTTAACAGTCCGAAATCCTGCTGGCAAGTGCAACGAAGTCCGATAAACTGCTAGTGGAGTTCAACAAAAAAATTAAGATAACATCCTCCTTCGTAGGTTGTCAAGCGACCATCTACAAAAAAAAGTCCGCTTGGAGTTCGCAAAATTGCCTTATAATCCTGTTGTTTCATGAAGGAAGTAACCGCCAAATTTTCAACTCCCTCCAACGTCGAGGCTGCGGTTTCTTCGATAAGCACTATGCACGGGCGGTAATGTGCCCAGTCATTGGAGCGCAAGACCTCAAGATCCAATCCTTCGACATCTATGGAGAGAAAGTCAATCATGCGCCCAGACGGTAGATGCTCGCCAATAATTCGGCAAAGCGGAAGAACTTTGATTCTTTGCTGATTCTTCACCCTTTCTGCATTCTCTTTGGCAATCTGCTCAGTGAACGTATTGAAAGCTGGTTCGTCAAACATGTAGTAGGTCATCTCCCCTTCCCGAGCGGCAACGCCTGCCTGCAGAAAAATATCCCGAGGTCGCAACCGAGCGAAAAGCTTGGCGGCACAGGGAAGCGGGTCTACACAAATACCACTCCAGCCCCGTTCATAAAAAAACCTTGTATTGGAAAACCGAAGGGGGTGGTGAGCACCAATATCGACGTAGAATCCGGGATAAGTGGCCGGATAACGGGCAAAGACAGCTCTCAGAACCATGTCTTCGCCATACTGGGAATACGAGCGGCTTGCGTATTCATTCCCGACTAAGCCCCGTCCAAAAGCACTACTAGCACCATATAATCGACGCCATATAGACCGGCCAATGCGCAATATTCTCTTCATGCGGTTCTCCTTGCTCTTTTATTGTTCAATATGCCAAATCCAACGGTCAATGAACAAACATCACCCAGAAGCAAACACGCTACAATCACTATGAGCGTCTTGGGTAATATTGTGACCGCCGCTAAACTGACGAGGACTCGTATGGCAGTCAAACTTATCACACTCTTGTACCATAATGCCGTCTTAAGAATAATCAACGGCAGTTGCAGTGCAGCAAGTGGCAAACTGATGGATAGAATCTGAATGACCGGAATCGCATCTACATACTTTGGTAACACCAACCGGATAAACGGCCCTATCACAAGGCACAAAGCCACCGCCAAAACCGTAGCTGCTGCCAAACTCAACAAGGTCGGGCGTTTGGCCCATTTGAGGCATGCGGCGACATCCTCCGTCTCTCCAAACTTATACGTCAATTTGGTGATGAACATCTGATGTATGGCGGTTGTAAGGGTCATAGCCATCGCCTGAAAAGTAAATGCCGTACCGTATATACCTAATCCATGTTGACCGCAATATTTTAAAACGATGAAGCTCATGGAGGCTGTTAAAAAGGAGGTGCCGATATAGCCTGGTATTGAGAGTGGCAATGAGATCTTTGCTAAATCTATAAGGCCTCTGACATCGAACTTTGCCTTTACCTTAACCGGCACATAACGCCGTGACAGATATAATGCAACAGTGTTACTAAGAAGCGCTCGAACCGCCAAACCCCAATACCCCCACACTTTGACAATAACAAGGGCGCCAAAACCAAAAATGCTGGCGATCGTGCTATTGTAAGTCAGACGTTTAAAATCAGAAGACGTGCGATACATCACGCCTAAATATGCACCGTAGAGGGCGCCCCAAACAACCAAGATTTGAACGCTCCACCCGACCGCCGCGCGATAGTCACCCTGCAGTACGCTCGTCAACGACAGCCCCACAAAGAGGATCGAGAAACACCAAGACACGAATAAATACCACCACTTAGCGGTTCCCGCCACTTTAAAAGCATCGGCTTTATTCCCTTGCCCCAGCAAATAAGGGTATTGTCGCATCAAACCGTCATGCACCAGCACCAGTCCAATATTCAAATAGGATGTCAAGATGCCAAACTTGCGGAACTCACCAAACACATCGGGATCAATCCAGCGTGCTTGGATAAGCCCCCCGAGTCCTCCGAGCACCGCTACAAAAAAATTGCCTCCTGCAAAAATCCCAAGTGTACGGAATGATGGAGTCTTAATGATTTCACGTAGATATCGCATTTGTTTCTGAAAATTCGCGGGGGCGCTCATCCCAAAGTGAAAGGGGACAGGGAAAGAGTTGGATTCAGGGTTCAGGGTTCAGTCAGGCCACCGTCCTGCGGGAAGATTTTGCCACAGAGGGCACGGGGAGAAAAGCTGAAAACTGAAAGCTGAAATTTTAACCTGAAATTAACCTGAATTTTACCCACGGAAGACACGGAAAGAGTTAGAGAGAGAGAGAGAGAGAGAGAGAATGCTGCGGGTTATCACCGAATTAAACGAATTGAGCGAATTGAGAGAGTGGGGACAGGGAAAGAGAGTGTGCGGGTATCACAAGGGACGGGCCTGAATGGCGCTACATGGGCACCCGCAACCTCAAACTCGAGAACATTCGCGCTGCGGATCCGGGTGCAAATGCATGTCTCAAACTACCGTGACAGACATTCACTGGCAAAATGAAAACCCAAATGCCCGGACGCGCCAGTCACGATCACACAACGACGATTCATCAGGGGGTGGATTATTCATGGGCACAGCGCTTATAGAGAGAATAGCAGGACTCGTTAAACCCCAGGTATTTATCGTCAATCTGCGAGCAAAAGGTCTTTACAAAAACAAAGTTAGCCGGTAGTTTGTAATCTGTAGGTTTTCCCATGCAAAACACATAGTCTATATCCAAGACATCGGCCATCTGAAACATATCAAGCACGCGACTCTCTTTGAGCATCTTGAATACACGAGGGGACACAAGGCCGGGACAATCATCGGTGTGTCGCTTGGCGAAATAACCCGTCTCCAGAGCTGACACTAAGATCTTCGCGTCGGGTGGGGTGTTTTCGCGGATCCAAACCCCTCCAGCTTCTACTTGCGTGGCGATATTCGCACGGTAGATGAGGCATTCATGGTAAACCAGACGAAAGCCAATTCCCGCAAGAAGCACAAAAATGCAAACAGGGATGAGCACGGAAAATGCCGGAACCACCTTGCTGATTTTGCAAATCATGAAGGAAACTGAGAGCAGGATTGCGGTAAAACTGGTATAAATGAATGGGATCACATACCAACCGCGGATCGTCGGGACATTCAACACGAAGAACAGATAAGCCAGCGTCAGAAGACCGAACATGAGCGCGGGCTTGAAACGGCGTGCCGTCCAGATTCCCGCGACACTTGCCAGCATGTAAGCGCCGAAAATGAATGGCTGTTTCAGAAAAAACCGTTTTATCACATAGACTAGGTTTTCATGAATGGAACTGTGGCCGTAAAAGGCCTTCACCGCGACTGTGGGGGGTATCAGCGTGTCATAGAGAAAATAGTTCATGGCGGCATAAGCGGCCCCGCTGAGCATCACTACGAAGAGCGGCATCATCGCGCGCTTGTAATTAGAAAGCATCAAAAATGCCATGGTGACGGCAATGGCAAGCACGCCATCCGGGCGACAAAGAAGTAATGTCGGAACCGTCAGGCAGTATCCAAGGGTTGTGCCTTCCAACGCGAAATATGCCAGCAGGTAAATCAGGAATAGATATAATGTTGTTTCCATTCCTCCGACTGAATTCGGGAGCAACATGGGGTGCAGGAAGAGCAGCACCGGCACCGCCAGGCGCAGCCATGGCGAATGGAGCCTGGCCGTCAGACGATAGACTAGAAAAAAAACACCGACATCGAATGTGATGCCGATGAAACGGCTGAGCGCAGTGATCCCGATTCCGCTCATGGCTCCAATGCCCAGCAGCAGGCTGTACAAGGGGCTCGTGTTGCCGCCCACCATCTCGCCCTGGTTGAAAACCAGACCGTTGCCTAGCCCGAATTGCTCTGCAAAACGAAAGGTGATGAATGCGTCGCTGATCGTGAAGTCGGTCCCCGCGGCGAGGATACACCGTAACAGGATGCCGATGAACAACAGCAGACATCCGATCAGAACTTGGGGTCGCATAAAAGAGTAGGTGTCAACAGACAAACTACCCCCTGACTGTCCCGCAGGGACGGGCGTTTTCGTTTTCATGACTTTACTTAACTTGAGAGTGTCGAGTTCTTCGGCTCTCTGCGACTGCCTGACCCCGCCCGTCCAGCACACTGCTGAACTGAAACAGCATGGCACAAGCTAATCGTTCGGCGTTCATTGTACCGGAGGGGGTGAATAGAATCAACCACCGGTTCCCAATTTCTTTTCACCCCGCCTTCCCTGCCCCGCCCTGCGCAACGGCAGAGAAAAGCTGGGGACAGGAAAAAAGAGTGTGTGGGTGTGGGAGTGTGTGGGGGGTGGAGAAAAAGCTGAAAGCTGAAAACTGAAATGCTGAAAGAGAGAGAGAAATGCTGAAAAGTTGAAAACTGAAACGCGAGGGCGGGAAGACTCATTCGGGTATGCGCAAATGTGCCCGGCAGGCTTTTCGTACCAAGTGACAATTCTCCCTGGCCATTTTTGCGACCGTCTTGTCGGCGGTTGCACCGGGATACCGGAAAACCACGGCATAGGCGTCAAGCTGAACGAGATTTTCGCCGACTATCGCCAGCGTTGGGTTCTTCGGCTGCAAGAGCGCCAGCAAATACAACAGTTTATACAGTTCGAGGGGTCGTAGCTAAATATTCCATTTAGCTTTATCCGCAGATGGGCGTGAGAAAGCGGGGAGCCGGCTTCGCTTGGAGCTACGCCGAGCCAGGGAAGTTCTAAAGTTCGAGAGTGCTATCTATACACATCTTTTCGATGGCAAATCCTTACTATTTCACATAAGCTCCGCGACCATGGTTTCATGGGAAATGGTTGGCTCGTCACGCCGTTCACGCCACATAGATCGTCTCTTTTGATAATAAGATCCGTCATGGCTTAACTGACTCATATACTGACCCAAGCCATTCGTGCGCGGCTCGTTGCGAATCTTCAAAACCATGTCCCGATGGCAAGGGTAATGCACTGAGAGTGAATTCCCACTTTCTAGGCGCGACGCGCGCATAATCACAGGAAGCAGGGATTGGGCGAGCACAAGCCTTCTTGAAAATTTTGACAGCCCGCGGGATATGCGTTGCCGAAGTGGCAATGATGAGCGTGTTGGTGCGCGAGGCGGCGACGGCAAAACGAGCCTCCTCGGTGGTGTCACGGGCACCATTGAGAATGATGAACCGCTCGCGGGGAACACCAACAACATCCGCGTATTCGTTAAGGAATTGAGTCTTATCGCTCAAGGGGGCTTCGCCTGCCATCGAAACCAGAATCCTGCTCTCGGGAATGAGGCGGCTGACACGCACGCCCTCCAACAGGCGCTGCAGGAATGTCGCATTGTTCCGGCAGCGGACCGGCAGATCCGATTCGGTCGCCATCCCCTGTCCCAGCACAACCACATCGCAACCGCGCAAGTTTTCGCATTGCTCCGGCGTGGGATCAAAGGGAGGATACAGCCGCTCAATGCGGTATAAAAATGCACCGCCCCACCCGTAACCGAAGGCGAAAAACAGACAGACGGCCAACACCTTGAGCACCGTTCCCGTCCGCTTGAAGCGCGTGAACCGGCTGAGCACCCAGCCTAACACGAAAAGTTCTATCACCAAAGGCACCGGCATCAGAAACTGGGCGATGAAGCGCTTCAGCGTGTATGGGATGGCTAGGGACATGAGGGAGGGGAGGGAAGCGCGTTAAGCGAGTTAGGCGCGTTAGGCAGGGAGAAGCGCGTTAGGCGCGATAAGCGAGTTAAGCCGAGGTAGCCGGGAGAAGTGCTAAAGTTGAGGGAAGGGGGAGGGATGCGCGATAAGCAGGGAGAAGGTTCAATCGGCCGGGGGCCTGGTTCAAGGGTTCAACGGCCTGACGGCCTGGTTTCAGGGGTGAGAGGTTCGAGCCTCGGCTTCGAACTTCCAAAACTCTGACGGCGTCATGATTACAATCCCATCAACCTGCCGCAGGTCCGTCAGGTCTTTATCCCCTGTAATAATCGCGCGGCATTGTGCGGACAGAGCCGCAGCAAGAATCCGGTCGTCATCCGGATCACGGCAAAGGGGAGTTGTCAAAGGCTTGGGATCAACTATCCGAACCCTGCTTTTAAGAAGACGAGCCACTTGACGCGCTTCTTCCGGCAAGAACCTGAACTTCCGCGTCAGCACTTCGCACAGTTCGTCTAAAATCGCGGCCGACAACACGACCTCATGATGAACCACGCAGTACTCGAGCAACTCGCTGCATGTTCCGCGGGCAATAAAAGCCGCGATCAGCACGTTGGTATCGAGAACGATTGTCATGAGACCTGAGTGAAGACATCCTGATCTGTATAAACGCCCCGCTCCGCCGCCTTGGGGACCATGGTTTTACGCAAGGCACGGAATTGCCGCACAAAAAGGTAGTCACACACCGATTCGCGGACAATGTCGCTGCGGGAAAGGCCTTCGATATCCGAAACCCGGTCCAACTCCTTCTTCACCTTCGCCGGTAGACTGACTGTAATCGTACTACGCATAACGACTCCTTTTTACTGTAATAGATTATCTTACAGCGTCGTTCCGGTCAACTGTAAATACAGATACATTCCCCTTCAAGTGTCGGATCAATGTCAGACCCCGGCTTTGAATCGTCCTCGTCCTCGATTTTCGGAATGGAGGGCCAACGGAACTGGATCGAGGACGAGGACGAGGACGATTATGATTATGAATGGAAGTGCCGCCTCCTAATCCTAATCGTATGCTTAATCGTAATCCGTTGAAGTTATCGACAAGGTTTGAGCTTGCCCCTTTCGGATGGAAGGGTTCACCGGCTGGAGAAACGCTGATGAGGCGGCCGCGTGAAAGCGGGCAACCCGATGTCACGCACCAGACGAGCCGGCACCTCGCCGTCAGTCAGAGCCGGCCGTTCCAAACGGCGGCGGACGGCTTGAATGAACCCGGGAAGGCCATAGGCACGTGACCGGGCCTGGTAGAGGGCCAAACGTTCGAGCGCACGTTGCGAAGCGTAACCTCTCAGCGGCAATGCCAAATGAAGCCGGCAGGCATCGTCCAAGGCCTCGCACAGCTCCTGCATCATAGGCGTCTCCTCCCGGCTCAATCCCCGACAGACCTGATTCAGACGCGGCGGGAAGAACGCCAGTTCGTAACTTAACTGCAGCTTTTCGCGCGGTGTCATTCACAACCCTCCCACAGGCGCATATCCCGGACAAGGTCATCCAAATTGCCCCGCACCAGCGCATCATACCTGAAAAGCTCGGGCAGACGCTCAACAGACTCCCTGACCGATTCCCATGTAAAACGCTTCTGGGTGTAGAGAAACTGGATATCCGCACGGTCGGTTTCGTCATACCGGATCAGTTTACTGGCGACAAAATCGGCGACACTACCTGTCCGCACCGTCAATTTTCTTCCCTGCCACAAGATGATGACATCGTCGCCGGGTGGCGGAAGGCACAGTCGTAACGGCCCGATCCACTCGAGATGATTGCCTTCATACAAGGGGTCGGAAGGGTTGACCGGCAGGCCTGCGGCCGCAGCGACACGCGCCAACTCAGCTTGGTCGATCACTGAATAGGGTCCAGCCACATCGATATCCAAACTTGTCCTGTCCGGCGCATCCAACAGGATCACCACTGCGCTCCCGTAAACATGGAGAATGGCGGACGAAGTCAGTGAGCTGTCCAACTGTGTCAGATACCCTATGATTTCCGGCTTGTTCATACGTTAGGGCTTCAGGGTTTCATCGGCCTGATGTTCGTCCAAGATCCGTCTACAACACCGTCACCTTCAGTCCCTGCTGGTCCACGCTGAAGTCGAAGAAACGCGCATGCGCGTTAGGCGGATTCGCCGCGAAGGCGCGCCTGATCCGCGCCGCCGCCGCCGGGCTCTTGGCCAGCAGAAAGATGAAGCCGCCGCCGCCCGCGCCGGGCAGCAGCGCCGCCTGCGTCTCGCGCTTGACCGCCTGCAGCAACGCCTCGATCGGGGCGTTGGTCGAACCCGGGTCGATCCGCTTTTTCAATTCCCAATACCGTGCGATGCCCCGGGCGAAACCGTCAATATCCTGCGCGTCGAGCGCCTCTTTGGTTTCCACCGCCGACCCTTTGAGCGCCTGCACGGTTTGCAGCACCCGCGGGTCTCGCGCCAGATAACCCGACACCACGTTGTGCAGAATGTTCCGCGCCATGCGTTTCTGCCCGGTGAAGTACAGCAGGCAACGGCGCTTCAGTTCGCTCCCGTCGGACATGTCAAAGACCGTCCAGCGCAGCGCCACGGTCTGATCCGTCCCCGGCTGGGTGCGGATCAGCTTGACGCCGGGCATAATGCCGCCCACCTGGTCTTGCCAGCCCCCGCCCGTACCCATGCGCTGTTCCAGAATCGATGTCATGGCAATCAGCCGGTCCGTGTTGAACGGCACGCCCAGCACCCGGTCGAGGCAGGCGATCACCGCGGCGCCGAGAATCGAACTCGTGCCCATGCCCGAGCCTTTGGGCAGCGACGAGAAGATGGTCAGGTCGAGCCCGCCGCCCAACACCTTGAGCCTTGCGGCCAGCGACTCCTGCGCCCGCGACGGCCCCACGCCCGCGAGGATCAGCGCCGCCTTGGCCAGCGCCGCCCAGTCGGACGGGTCGTGGTGATCGAGAAGTTCGGCCGCCGTGCAGATCTCCTTGCGTTCTCCGAGGTCGATGCTGGAGAGCCGGACGCATCCCTGCGTGTTCAGTTTCGCCATGACCTGTATGGGGTAGAGCCCGTTGAGGGTCACAGCGGCGTTCAGCACGGCGCCGCCCTGCTCCGTACAGATCGGCGGCGTATCCGACCAGCCGCCCGCGAAGTCGATGCGCACCGGCGTGGTCACCCACACCACCTGATCATGCAGGATCGCCGCCGGACGCGGCTTGCCGCACGGTTCAAAGCTCACCGCCACGGCTTCTGCCACCGCCGCGAACACGCCCGCCTGCGCGGCCTGCGCGGCGCCCCTCTCGGACCTCTCGGGCCAGCGCGTCTGAATCATCGCCATGAGCCGCAACACGCGTGCCCGCAACAACGGTTTTGAGAGAGCCACGCCCTCCAGCAGCGCCGTAAGCTGCCGTTGCGCCAACACCGCCTCTTCCTGGCTTCGGATCTCGTCGCACACACTCGCGGAAGGCAAGGCGTCGTCGCCCAGCAACCGCTCGGCCACGCTCATCAGGTTCACCTGCCGCCGGATCTCCTGCCGCACCGCCAGCAGCCGCTCATGGTTCACACGCGGCAACAGCTCGGCGATGCTGTAGCGGCGGCCCCGTCTGTCCGACTTGTCAGACGCGTCCGGCTTTTCTCTTGCGATCGCGACGGCCTCGGCCAGGACCGCGTCAAGCGTCCCGACGCGCCATAACCGCGCGCACCACAGTCCGTCCTGCTGGTCTCCCTGCCACAGCTTGGCCTCGGCCACGCCACTGCGCGTCATCCAAACGTCGATCGGCGCATTCAGAAAACAACACGGCCTGTCTCCGCCGAACGGCGTCTTGAAGTCATCGTCCAACCCGTACGCCACCGCCGCCCAGTCGTCCTTGCCGATCGGCAGGCAGACCAGCCCGGTGCCTTTCGGCAACCGCACGGCCACCGTAGCTTCGGGAGGCAGTCCGGTTAAAATATTTTCGCCCGCCAGCTCCAGCTCCGGGCATCCTGCCGCATGCACCGCTTCGATCAGCGCCTGGCCGGTTTTGAGCGGACACGCGATCCGCGCGTTGAAAAAGAACGCCCGGCCCGTCTCGCCGCCGGCCGTCACGCACGCGCAACTGCCGTTGGCAAAGCGGTACTCCTGCGCCGTGCGAGAGAGTCCGGAGAACCCCGACAGCAACTCGCGGCTGCTGCCGATGTGGAAGAACTCGCAGTACGGCACAATATTCACATGGAAAGGCACCGTGCGCAACGCGCGGTAAAAAGCACGCATCCGCCGCCCGTGCGCCGCATCGCGTCCGCGCCCGCTCACAAACCGTTCGAGAAAACGGGCCTCGTCAAAGCGCGGGGCCATCGCCATGGCCAGCTCTTCGTAAAGATCCAGAGCCGGACATGTCCCGCGGACGATGTCCGCAAGCAACCCTTTGCCGGCCGTCACCCGGCCGCGCATGAGCCCGACGCCACACACATCCAGCAGTTTCGCGCACGTCGCCGGATCGAGGCTCACCAGCCCCGTATCCACCGCCACATGCCCGAACGGATCGACCGCGCCACGCGCGCGAGCTTCAACCTCCGTGGGTTTCTGCAGAAAGTCCGCCACGGGCACGCACTCGGTGCGCAGCGGGTTTGAACGGAAATGGTCAGGCACATAGACGCCGTGGCGTGACCCGCGCTCGACAGAACCGAAATACGCCACACCCGTGACACCCCGACGCGCGAAGTCGACGGATGCGTACTCAAAGGTCAGCAGCACATCGCCCGAAGTGACCAGCACATGCCCCGCCTCAGGCGCAGGCAGATTCGACACCGTCTGCAGAATCAGATCGAAGAGCGCCAGCGGCGCACCGTTCGCCGCGACCGTCGGCACGGGCGTAAAGACTTTGCCTTGCGCCGCATAGGCGGGCGTTCGGCGACTGTCCCCGCCCGAGTGGCAAATCAGGATGCGCCGTCCCGCGAAGAGTCCCTGCAGCGTCACGTTTGCAGGATCTCCTTGCGTCGCCTTGGCCAAAACATGGGCGAGTTTGAGGAGCACGTTAAAGGTCGCGCCGAGCGAGCCCACACGCCGGCCGCCGGGATCAGCGATCACCAGCGTCTGTGTGGCTGGATCGAGCAAGCCGTTTGCCCGCCTCCAGTCCAGCTGCGCCTGGAAACCTTCGGCCTGCGCCTCGTTCGCCGCAGTCAACACGAGAAGGTCAAAGTGTTTCATAGTTAGGAAGGACGGGCGTAATCGAGTTAAACCTCGCACCGCTGAACGCTCGATCGGCGGGAAAGAATGAGGAAGGAATTGAATCGTCCTCGTCCTCAGTGAGCGCAGCGAACGGTCCTCGTCCTCGGATTCCGACGACGGCAGAATCGAGGACGAGGACGACGACGAGGACGATGGGAACTCGGCACGCGACAGACGGATCATGATCATGCCGAACACGGCGTCGCACGGTACGGCTCGCAAGCTCGCCGTCCGTGAACGCTCGATGTCCCCGCCGTGTTGTTTGTATCTTTTTCAGGCTCTGGGCAGACTCCGTCCCCGATAATTATGCGGAAAAACTCACCGCAAAAATTAACAAAACTCTCATGCTCAACAGTTTAGACAAATTGCCACCGGAACGCAAAAGGTCTGTCTTCGAAAAGTTAATAAAATAGCAAAAAGAGGGAAGCGGGAGAAGTTCTAAAGTCGCCTTCTAAAGTGCGCTCTTCAAGGGCGATGGGATTGCCCGCCTCCGGCGGGAATTACGGTGCAACAAGCCCCTGATATTCCCGGAACCACCGGATGAATTTGGGAATGCCCACCGAGATCGGCGTCGTGGGCTGATACCCGACAGCCGCGTGAAGCTTGTCAACGCTGGCATACGTTGCAGGCACATCGCCGTCTTGCATCGGCAACAACTCCAGTTTTGGATTTTTGACCCCCAATTCACCGGCAATCAGGCTGATCATGTCCATCAGCTTCTCAGACCGGTGATTCCCGATATTAAACACCTCATATCGGCTCAAGTGATCCGACCAGATACATTCCCTGATCCCGGAGACGATGTCGTCGATATAGGTGAAATCGCGTGACATCTCCCCGTGGTTGAACACTTGGATCGGCCGACCGTTCAGCATCGCGTCTGCGAAGAGCCACATCGCCATGTCGGGGCGGCCCCACGGGCCATAGACGGTAAAGAACCGCAGCCCGATCGTCTGCATCCCGTACAGATGACTGTAACAATGGGCCATCAGCTCGTTGGCTTTTTTTGTTGCGGCATAAAAACTAACCGGATGATCAACGGCCTGCTCCTCTGAAAAGGGTAAAATCTTGTTTCCGCCATAAACGGAAGAAGAGGACGCGTAAACCAGACGTGGCTGATTGGGCATATGGCGACAACATTCCAGAACATTGAGGAACCCCTCGATGTTTGACTTCTGATAGGCCTGCGGATTCGTGATCGAATACCGGACCCCTGCTTGGGCCGCAAGATTGACCACGCAGTCGGGCTGGAAATCGCGGAAAACCGATTCAAGTGCAGGCAAGTCGGTTAAGTCATCAGGCTTCCACTGATACTTCTCGCAGCGCTCCAATCGGACATGGCGATCCCGCTTGAGCTGAACCGAATAGTAATCATTGAAATTGTCAATGCCGAAAACCTCACACCCTTCGTCCAGCAACCGCCGGGCAAGATGGAAGCCGATGAAACCAGCCGTACCGGTGATCAGCACACGACGCGTGTGACAAGGCATATCAAGCGTGTTCATCTATCCTTAAAGAATTAACAACTTGTTGACAATCAGCATGTTAAACAAAAAGCAACCTGCGAGCAGCAGACCCCGTACTGAAACGA
>CAZXVN010000227.1:0-5804 GCA_964643945.1 uncultured Lentisphaeraceae bacterium
CGGAGCGTGCCCGGCTTGTGCACCGTCTCGTGTTCGGGAATCAGGACGAGCGCCTGCGCAGCCTGGCGGCGGCGGCTGCAGTGGGCGAACGTGCCCTGCCCGTGTTGGCTGATTATCTGAAGGATGAGGATCCGCTTATCCGGGAAGCCGCGGTCGACAGCCTCATTGCCGCAGGCAAGAGCAGCGCGTACCCGTATTTGTGCGACCTGCTGAAGACAGAGAAGGACGAGGAGGTCATTCACGCCGTTGTGCGGGGCGCGGGCAACCTGAAGGGCGTGAAGGCGGTGGACTTGGTGGGGCCCTTTCTCACGCATGACAATGAGGACTTGGCCGTCGCGGCTCTTGCGAGCCTCAGCCGGACAAAGTCGGCCACGGCGGCGAATGCGGTGAAGGAGTGCCTCAGGAATCCCCGATGGCGGGTGCGGGCGGCAGCTTTGGAGGCTATCGGGAAGCTCAAGGCGTCAAGCGCAGAGAATGACGTCGCCGCCTGTCTGGACGATTCGGATCCGTTCGTGCGTCGTACGGCTGTGCTGACGCTGTCGAAGATGTCGGCAAAGAAGTCGTCCAAGCGTCTCAGCGAGCTTTTTCTCAAGGAGGACGCGCTGAAGGGGCCTGTCATCACGGCCTTGCTGGAGATGGACGTGCCCCTCCCGGAGACGTTCGGCCCGGCTTTGAAAGGCAAGGATCCCGAGGTTCTGCTGTCGGTGTTGGAAGCATTAGGCGAAGGCGGTTCGGACACATGGCGGCTGGCGATGCCGTATGTGCGTCACGAAAACAGCGATGTGGCCTGCGCCGCCATCCGTGTCGTGGCGCGCGGAGGAGGTGGGCAAGCCGAGGTTCAGGCGGAATTGGCGAAGGTGCTGCGCGGCGGCATTAAGGAACGGGCACTGGCCGTGTTCGAGTCCTACCCGTCCGACGGTGAACGCCGGTTCTCTTCGGATCCGTTCGATTCGTCCGGCGCCGAGGATTTCGAGGAGTTGGTGAAACCGTCTGCGGTTGCCGGAAGCGCGGATGGAGGCGGCGGCGCGGCAGGCAACGCCTTGGCAAATTTGTTCTCAGCCTTTTCAGGCGATCCGGCCGCAGCTCCGGCCACGAACGCGCCCGCTGCCGTGGCGGCAGCCCCGGAGCCGGCCAACCTGCAGGATGTCTTCGGCGCCTTCGGCCCGGCCGTAACCGCCCCTGCGGCGGCGGAGACCGAAAGCGCGAACGCGTCGAAAGACAGCACAGACCTCCTCAAAGAAACCTTGCTGTATCTGGATCCGAAACGGGAGGCGGAACTGAGATTCTCGGCGGCCCTGATGCTGATGACGATGGGGAATGCCACGGGGGTGACTTTTTTGGCGGAGTCGCTCGGCTCGCGCACTGCGGAGGAGCGGTTGACCGTGGCTCAGCGTGCGAGCCGGTGCCGGGGCGACGCGACGCTGACGCTGTCCAAGCGGCTGCTGAGGGATCCTTCGGCCGATGTGCGCCAGGCGGCCGTTTCGCTTTGCCTGAGGGCCTCGGCGGGGGACGCCCTGATGAATGAGCTGATCGCGGCGGCCTTTGAGCCGGGCGCTGTTCTTGCTCCGCCCGACCTCTTCAAGGACTCGTCCGATTGGTTCCAAGCCGTGCGGCGCGGTCCGGTCCGCCGCAAGATCGGCGCGGCGGTCCGACAGGTCTTGGAAGACACCGCGAAGGACCGGTACGGCGACCCCCACCGCATCCTGGCGTTGACGGTGCTTGAGGCGTGCTGGAAGGAGGGGGACCAAACGGTCGTGGCCCGTTATCTGGATAACGATAATCCGTTTGTGCGGCGTGCGGCGTGGTATGCGCTCGGCAAGCATCAGCCGGACGCGTTTCTCGATAAAGTTCAGACCGTGGCGCGGGACACGTCGGAATGGGTGCGGGCGGTGGTTCCGGCCGTCTACGGCCGCGAAGAGTCCGTTTCGTGGACTGTTTACTTCGACGCGGAAACCGCGGCGGAAGGCCTGAGCAGCTTCTCCTCGTCCTCCGGTTCGAGGAAGCGGCTGGCGCAGCCTGTGGTGCAGGTGTTGACGGAACTGACGCGGGACCCGGCCTTGCCGGTGCGGAGCGCTGCGGCGCTTTGCCTGTTCTCAAACCGCGAGAAGTCGGATCTGCGCATCCTGAGGGCGATGCTGGAAGAGGCTCCCGAGAAACGTTCGATCGCCTACCGGTTCCTGTCCTTGCTGCGGGAGACGCCTGCGAGCTGGCTGCGCGAGCAAGAGGTGGGCGAGGTGTTGGCTTTGATGGATGCCGTGTCAGAGCAGACGGACGATGACGAAAGCCGCCTTGCGGGTCTGCGGAAGCAAGTGGTGTCCGACGCGGTGGGCTCAACCAACAGAGTGAAGGTCGTGCTGCGCAAGAGCGAGTCGAGCCAGACGCCTCCGGACACGGCGGCGGCGTCAGCGGCAACGGAACCGATGGAGGGCGGCGACTCACGGCGCTGGGTGGTCTTCTTCCGCAATCCCGGTTGCCGCGACTGCGAGCGGGTCGATGACCTGTTAACGGCATTGCGCACGGAATTCAAGGACATGCTGGTCGAGGTCAGGAACATCCGCAAGCCGGATGATGCGCGGATGAACGAGGCCTTGTGTGACCGCTTCGAGGTCCCGGACAAGTACCGCCTTACGGCGCCGGCCATTTTTTGCGGGGCGGGCACCCTCATCAAAAGCGAGATCACGTTCGAGCGGCTGGGGCGGCTGCTGAGCCGGACGGAAGCGACAGAGACGGCTTGGCGCACGGTGAACGATGCGGCGTTGGTCCGCGCAGACCAGACGTTGGGCGAACGGTATTCGGCCATGGGCTTATGGATCGTGATCGGCGCGGGTCTCTTGGATGGAATCAACCCGTGCGCGTTTGCGACTATTATTTTCTTGTTGTCTTACCTGCAGGTGACGCGCCGCGGACGGCGCGGAATACTGGCGGTCGGCGGCGCGTTTGTGGCGGGCATCTTTTTGGCGTACTTTCTCTTGGGGCTGGGGCTGGTGGAGATCGTGGTCCGGCTGTCGCTGCTGCGGCGGTTCGGTCTGACTCTGAACTGGGTCATGGCTGCGTTTGTGGCCGGGGTGGCGCTGCTGAGCGTGTGGGACGGCGTGCAGTGCTTGAGGGGCCGCATGGGCGACATGGTGCTGCAATTGCCCGGCGTGTTGAAGGCCCGCATCCATGAAGTGGTGCGTCTCAGCACGCGGCACCGCCATTTTGTGGCGGCTGCGTTCGCGGCGGGGCTCGTGATTGCCGTGCTGGAGCTGGCTTGCACGGGGCAGGTGTATGCGCCGACGATGCTCTACATGTTGAAGACCGGGCAGAGCCGGCTGGGCGCCGTGGCGTATCTGGCGCTCTACAATGCGGCGTTTGTCGTGCCCTTGCTGATCGTTTTTGCAGGAGTTTACGGCGGGCTTCGGAGCGAACGTCTGACGGTGTGGCTGCAGCAGCAGGCCGCTCTCGTGAAATTCGCTACGGCGATCCTCTTCGCCGCCCTCTTTGTCCTCTTCGTCTTCGGCGCCCTGAAATGAGGTGAACCCAATTATGTCATTAGCACCGTTGAGGCTTGTTGTCTCTGCGCTATGTGCGCCTGCCGTTCTCCGCCAGTGCCCAGCGCGCCGCGCGATCCTTGGACATCCATCTGAGTTTGGCCAAGTAGGCGCCATTGTGTTGCTCGGATTCAGCGGGCGTCGCGCCTTCGGGAGATTGTGTCACAGGTCGCGTGCGGCGGCGGCCTGTTTGAGAATTTGACAGGCGGGTGTATGCCGAAGGCCTGGTCTGCGAAGGGGTCTTTGCGCATTGCCGGAACCCGCTCTACATCGGCAACATGCTCATGCTGCTGGGCTTCGGGCTGGCGTTCAACTCCTTGTTGTGCCTGGCGGTGGGCGGGCCGTGTTTCCTGTTCATTTACAGCGCCATTGTGCGGGCCGAGGAAAACTTTCTGCGGGGGAAGTTCGCCGCCGCCTTCGATGACTACTGCCGAGCGGTGTCGCGCTGGCGGGTGCGCCTGTCCGGTCTGGGAGCGACCATACGCTCCATGCAGTTTCACTGGCGCCGCCTCCTCGTCAAAGAGTACGGAACGTGCTTTAACTGGATGGCCGGCCTGCCCATCGCTTTTTATATCAAACACCACTTGATGGAGCCGCATGAAAAAACCGGAAGAACGAAGAATCGGGAAGCACGACGAACGAAGCCCTCGGCAAGGTGCCGGAGCTGACGCTGGTCTTCTGGATCATCAAGATCATGGCCACGACGCTGGGAGAGACCGGCGGCGACCGCCCCGCAGCAGGAACGTCATCAGGCTCTGCCACCAGATGTGGCGACCATGATAGACGCACATCTTTTGCCTCCGCGCATCCGGCAGCTTGTCGAGCCAGCGGTTCAGCTCCGGGAAGCAATGGCGGACAGCCGCTTCAAGTTGCCGTCCGAAACTTTCGGGATTCGGTGCCGGGCCCGGCTTTCGGCCCGGCGGACGGCGACATGGCGTCGGATGATGACCATATTGAGAATTGCTGGGGGCTGCAACTCTTTTGGCAACCGCCTTCCTCCTTTCACATTTCGCGCGTTAGGCTGTACAATACGGGCATGACTGAGACCCTGGCCAATGAGGTGACCTGCCGTTCCTCGCCCGAGGAAAAGATCGCGCTTTTCGGGGCGCTGTTCCGGGGCCGTGAAGACGTGTACCCGCGGCGGTTCGAAAGCGCCACATCCGGACGGGCCGGTTATCAGCCGGCGTGCGCGAACGAATGGGTGCGGGGGGTGTGCGCGAAGCCGAAAACACGCTGCGCGCTGTGTGGGCAAAGGAAGTTCATGCCGGTGACAATGGAAACCGTGCGGTGGCATTTGTCCGGCGAGGATGACAAAGGGCGTCCGTTCGTCATGGGCGTTTACCCGCTCTTGACGGATGAGCACTGCCGTTTTGTGGCGGCGGATTTCGACAAGGCGGCCTGGCGCGAGGATGTCCGCGCCGTTGTGCGGATCTGCGGGGACTTGGGGCTCCCGGTTGCGGTGGAGCGGTCCCGCTCCGGTAACGGCGCGCACCTGTGGTGGTTCTTTGCCGAACCCCTTTCCGGACGGCTCGCCCGCGAGTTCGCTTCGTGGATCCTGACGGAGACGCTGGAGCGCAGGCCGGAGGTCGGGCTGGATTCGTATGACCGTCTTTTCCCCAGCCAGGATACAATCCCCAAGGGAGGGTTCGGCAATCTGATCGCCCTGCCGCTGCAGAAACAGGCGCGGGCCTTGGGCAACAGCGTGTTTGTGGATGCGCACTTTGAGCCGTTCGGCGATCAGTGGGCGTTTTTGCGCGGCATTCGAAGACTGTACAGGGACGAGGTCGAGAAGCGTGTCGAGTCCGCGCGGCGGGACCGGAGGATCGTGGCGGCATTTCCGGTTGCCGAAGACGACGAGAACGCCGCCAGCCCGTGGGAGGCGCCGCCGTCGCGGCAGACGGCGGAAAGACCTTTGTCCGGGCCTTTGCCTGAACAGGTGGAGGTGGTGCTGGGAGACCAGGTCTACCTGCGCAAGGCCGGGCTGACCCCTGCGTTGACCGGACGGCTCTTGCGGCTGGCGGCATTTCAGAACCCCGAGTTCTATAAGGCGCAGGCGATGCGCCGGAACACCTTCGGAACACCGCGCGTGATTTGCTGTGCGGAAGACACCCCGGACTTCTGGGCGTTGCCGCGAGGGTGCTTGGAGGCGGCCTGCGCGTTGCTTCACGAGAACGGCATCCGGCCGGTTGTCCACGACGAACGCGTTCGGGGCACGCCGTTGGACGTCAGCTTTCACGGCGAACTGCGTCCCGAGCAAGAACGTGCGGCGAAGGC
>CAZXVN010000228.1:0-26901 GCA_964643945.1 uncultured Lentisphaeraceae bacterium
GCAGCTCGTGATCGTCGCGCCCACCCACGAGCTGGCCCTTCAGATCCAGCGCCAGTGCTGCGACCTGGCCCAGAACGCGGGCTGGCCGATCAGCACGCTGCTGCTGATCGGCGGCACGCTGATCGACCGGCAGATCGAGAAACTCAAGAAAAAGCCGCAGGTGGTGGTCGGCTCGCCGGGCCGCATCCGCGAGCTGATCCAGCTCAAGAAACTCAAGGCGCATCAGATCACGTGCGTCGTGATCGACGAGGCCGACCGGCTGCTGGTCGGCGAGAGCCTGCCCATGATCCGAGACCTCCTGCATGTGGTGCCGCGCGACCGGCAGCTGGTGTTCGTCTCGGCCACGGAGCAGCCGGAGAGCGCGGGCGTCATTGCGTCGCTCGCGCCCGGGCTCGTGATGCTGCAGACCGCGGCCGTGCCGATGAACCCGGACATCGAGCACCTCTATCTGGTCTGCGAGGAGCGCGACAAGCCGGACCTGCTGCGCAGCCTGCTGCACACCCTGCAGTGTGGGCGCTCGATGGTCTTCGTGCACCGCACGGAGACGGCGGAGATCGTGGCCGCCAAGCTGGCCCATCACCATGTGTCTGTCGCGCAACTGCACGGCGCGTTCGACAAACAGGACCGCAAACAGGCGATGGACAATTTCCGCAGCGGCCGCGCGGCCGTGCTGATCACCTCGGATATCGCGGCCCGCGGGCTTGACATCCCCGGGATCACGCACATTTTCAACCTCGACGCGCCCACGCTCAGCAAGGCCTACCTGCACCGCGTGGGGCGCACCGCCCGCGCGGGCGCTTCAGGCGTGGCGCTCACGTTGGTGACGGAGGCCGAGGCCCACCTGCCTCGCCGGTACGCGCACGAGCTGGGCATCGTCGTACATCAGGTGCGCCTACGCGAAGGGCGGCTGATCAGGATGTGAGCGAACAAAATAAACGTTTGCGCTTGACCGCCGGGGGAGAATCATAGAAACTGTTGACACTGCGCCTTTATGACACAGTTTGCAACATTTGTTCTACGGGAAAGAACGCGCGATGTTCAATAAGTTTTTGTCCTTTTTTTCGAGCGATATCGGAATTGACCTCGGTACCGCGAACACATTGGTGTATGTGAAAGACCGCGGGATTGTCATCCGCGAGCCTTCGGTGGTTGCCATCCAAGAAGGCACGAGGCGTATTTTGGCTGTCGGCGAAGAGGCCAAGCGGATGTTGGGCCGCACGCCGGGGAATATTGTGGCGATCCGTCCGATGAAGTCGGGCGTGATCGCGGATTTTGATATTACGGAGGCGATGATTCGGTACTTCATCCGCAAGGTGCATGTGGCGAAGCTCGTGAAACCACGGGTGATCGTGGCGGTGCCGAGTGATATCACCGAAGTTGAGAAGCGCGCCGTGCAGGAGTCTGCGCGGCACGCGGGGGCCCGGGAGGTCTTCCTGATTGAGGAACCGATGGCGGCTGCCATCGGGGTCGGGTTGCCGGTTTCCGAGCCGGCTGGCAACATGATCGTCGACGTGGGCGGCGGAACGTGCGAGGTCGCAGTGATCTCGCTGGCCGGCATCGTGTACGCGCGGAGTGTCCGCGTGGGCGGCGACGCCATGGACGAGTGTATCGTTCAGTACATGCGAAGAGTTTACAATCTGATGATTGGAGAGCGGACCGCGGAGGAGATTAAAATCACGATTGGTTCGGCTTATCCTTTGGGTGAGGAGTGCACGCTGGATGTCAAAGGCCGCGATCTGGTGGCCGGACTTCCTAAAACCCTGTCTGTCACCTCGGAAGAAATTCGTGACGCGTTGCAGGAGCCGGTTTCCTCGATCGTCGATGCCGTGCGGATCACTCTTGAAAAGTGTCCGCCGGAACTGTCGGCCGATCTTGTGGACCGCGGCATGGTGCTGGCTGGCGGCGGCGCGATGTTGCGCGGCCTAGACAAGCTGATTGCGTCACAGACAGGATTGCCCGTCACGCTGGCCGACGACCCGTTGAGTGCGGTCGCGGAAGGTACGGGCGTGGTATTGAACGAGCTGAATTTCCTGGCCAAGGCGAAACTGGGCCGGTGATCGGACTTCTCGGCTGCTTTCTGGTTTCTGCCTGCCCGATCAAACGGGGGAGCGACCAGGGTGAAGCAATCGAAATTGTGGGTATGGCTGTGGGTGCTGTCGCTCGGGGTGCTGTTGTTCTGGCGTCCTGAGGTCCGCGATTTTTCGCGGGAGGCCCTCTACCCTTATGAGAACGCCTGTTTATGGTTTGAACGGACCGTTGGGGTCCACGTTCAAGCCCTTTTTTCGCGTGCCCGTCATGCGTCGCGCAATGCGATGCTGGAACGTGACGTGGCGCGTCTGCAAATCGCCGTGGCGGATACCGAAGCCCTGGAGGCAGAGGTGGCCCGTCTGCGCGGCCTTCTTGATTTCGTGCCGCCGGTGGCTTGCCGTTGGTTGGCCGCACCGGTGCTCTCGCGTGGCGGAACCTTGGCGGTGTGGCAGAGCGTGCGGCTCGCGAAGGGCTCGCTGCACGGGGTTCGCACAGGCGATCCGGTGGTGGTGCCCGAAGGGGTCGTGGGACGTGTGGTGGATGTGTCGCCGCACACCAGCGAGGTGATGCTGATCACAGATCCCAACAGCCATGTGTCGTGCGAAATCGAGTCGCAGGGCGAGGGTGTGGGGGTGGTGCGCGGCATTCTTTACGGCGGCGGGGAACGTCCGGCGGGCGACCCCCACCTGAAGCTGCTTTATGTGGTTGACCCATTGCGGCTACGCTATCTCGCGCGGGATTTTGAGCCGGCCCCGCGTACGCGCGTGGTGACTTCGGGTTTGGCGCAGACCTTTCCGAAGGGGCTGACCGTGGGTTACCTGCTGGAAAGCCGTCTGGAGCCGAACGGGCTGTCGCGCGAGGCCGCGGTGATGCCGGCCGTGGACATGGCGGCGTTGGACGAGGTGTTCATCCTCTCGGCAAGGGGGGCCTCCGATGCGCCTTGACATGAATCTGCCGGTGGTGCTCTTCACGCTGTTCGTGGCCGCGTTGCTGCAGGACCTGCTCCCGGCCACGCCGGCTTTCCCCGTCAAAGTCGGTTTTCTGACGGCCGTGGCCCTTTACACCGCGCTGACGAAACCGGTGTGGGTGGTGCTGACCGTGCAGGCATGGGCGGGCGGATTGACGGACGCGTTGGGCGGGCTGCCGCTCTTCTGCACCCTCAGCTTCCTTGTGTTGATGTACGGCGCGGTGCGGATGTTGCAGCGCGTCTTTCTGGAAGCGACGCTGGTGCAGGGCACGCTGCTGGTCGGGTGTGTGGCGCTGGCGCAGACAATTTGGACGCGGCTGTGGGCGGGGACGGGCGAGCCGTTCTTCGCGTGGCAGACGCTGGTGACGTTGGGTTATGCGCTGCCGTCTGGACTGGCGGCAGGCTTTGTGGGCTTTGCGCTGTGCGGTCTGGCGGACCGCCTTTCCGGCAATGTGAAACCGATGAAAGAGAGCCATGGTATATTGTGGGCAGAAACTAACCGATAGCTGGCGGATGGCTGTCTTGGCGGTGGTGTTTGCGGCGGGCCTCGTGTTTCTGACCGTGTCGCTTCATCGCGTCCAGGTGGTGCAATCTTTCGATTATTCGCGCGACCAGGTGCGGCAGAGTGTGCGGCGTGTGCAGGTGCCCGGGCCGCGCGGCAGGGTTTTCGACCGCAACGGCGTGTGCTTGGCGGAGAACCGTGCGAGCTACTGCATCGCCTACTATGTCGAGGAGTTGCGTAAACGAGGCAAGTGGGAGAATACGATCAATGCGGTGGATGCGGACATCGACCGGCTGGCATCGGTGCTGGGCATCCCGCGTGAGATTTCGAAAGAGAAGATCAAGCAACATGTGTTGTTGAGCCTGCCCATGCCGTTGCTGGCGTGGCGCGACGTGGATCCTGTGACCCTTGCACGCTGGGCCGAGACGACCGAGGCCTTTCCCGGCGTGGACGTCTATGTGCAGCCGGAGCGTTCGTATCCACAGGGTACGTTGGCCGCCCATGTGCTCGGTTATGTCCAGCGTGACCGGCCCCAGTCGCTTCCGGGCGAGAAGGTCCATTATTATCTCCCGGAGATGATTGGCAGGGCGGGGGTCGAGCGTCAGTACAATGACGTCTTGACCGGGGTGTCGGGCGGGCAGCTGATCCGGGTGGACGCCCGCGGGTACAAGCATGCCGAGTTGGAGGGTGTGCAGGCTGTGACGGGACGCGACCTGCATCTCACGTTAGATGTGAATATCCAGCGCTCATTGGAAAAGGCGCTTCGCGGATGGCGCGGCGCGGGCGTGGTGCTTGATCCGCGCAACGGCGAGGTGCTGGCGCTGGCGAGTCTGCCCGCGTATGATCTGAATGATCTGGTGCCCGCGCCGAGCGTGGGGGTGTGGAACCGGCTGAAGGACGACGAGGCGCTGCCGCTCTTTAACCGAGCCGTGTCGGGCCGGTATGCGCCGGGCAGCATCTTCAAGCCGGTGACGGCGATGGCCGCGCTGCTGAGTGACGGGTTTGATCCGAACGAGGACTACCAGTGTGACGGGGTTTTCACGTTGGGCAACATGCGGCTGCGGTGTTGGAACACCTACGGTCATGGCACGGTGGCGTTGCGCAAGGCGATCGAGCAGTCGTGCAACGTCTTCTTCTGCCATCTCGGGAACACCATCGGGTACGACGCGGTTTATGCGCAGGCGCACAAGCTGGGGCTGGGGATGCCGACCGGAATTGACTTGCCGTCGGAGACGCGCGGGCTGTTGCCCACGGCGGAGTGGAAGGAGAAAAACGTGAAGGAGAAGTGGCGCCCAGGTGATACCTGCCAACTGGCGATCGGGCAGGGGCTCCTCGTGACTTCGCCGCTCCAGATGGCGTTGCTGGTGTCGGTCTTCGCGAACGGGGGAACGCTCTATCGGCCGCACCTGGCGCGTCGGGAGGGGGCGGTCGAGCGCGTGCGCGAGATGGGGTGGCCGCAGGCGGCGGTGGAGCTGGTGCGGAGTGGCATGCACGATGTGGTGACGGCCGGCACGGGTCGGCGTGTGCAGGTGCGTGGCCTCGCTGTGGCGGCTAAGACCGGCACAGCGGAATACGATGCGGGCGGCGTGCGCTGCAAGAACACCTGGATGACGGCCTTTGCGCCGTTTGACCAGCCGACGGTGGCGATGGCGATTGTTGTCGAGAACGGTGAGTCGGGCGGGCAGACGGTTGCGCCGATGGTACATGAGGTGTTGGTTTCGATCTTTGGCGAAGCGGAGCAGGAGGCGGAGGTCCGGCTTGACAACGCACCGCCTGCTCTTGCGCCGACGGGAACGGAGGGTGACTGAAATGCTCGGAGAGGTCATCACCCATTTGCGACGGCTGAATCCGCTCCTGTTCACCTGTATGGCGGGGCTGACCCTCATCGGCGTGGCGTTCGTTTACAGCTCCTGTTCTGTGCGCGAGGATCCCGAATTGCAGAAGCTCTACATGCGGCATGCGGAGGTCGGCGTGTTGGGGCTGGTCGTGTATCTGGTGTTGGCCGGGTTCGATTACCGGCAGGTGATGCGCTGGAGTTGGCTCTTTTATGGAGTCTGTCTCGTGTTGCTGTTGCTGTTGCCGCTGATTGGCGAGGAGACGATGGGCGCGCGGCGTTGGTTGTTCGGCTTTCAGCCTTCGGAGCCTGCGAAGTTGGCGATGATCATGACCTTGGCCTGGTTGTTCGGCCGGCGCGAGGCGGATCGCGGCCCGCGGGCGTTTCTGCTGACGCTGGTGTTGGCGGGAGTGCCGGCGGTGTTGATCCTGATGCAGCCCGACCTCGGCACGGCGATGGTGCTGGTGCCGACGGTGCTGGCCATGCTGTTCGCGGCGAATGTGGCGCCGCGGCTACTCTGGTTTTTTGTACTGATTGGCGTGGCGGCGGCGGGGCTTGTGATGGGGGCGATCTACGCGGCTGAGCGGATGGACATGCCGCAGGAACGGCGTGCGGCGTTGCTTCAGGCAACGCTCCTTAAGCCGCATCAGATCAGGCGTCTCCAGGTGTTTTTGTTCCCCGACAAAGATCTGCACGGCAGCGGCTACAACCGGCGGCAGTCGGAGATCGCGGTGGGGTCGGGCGGCTTAATGGGCAAAGGGTATTTGAAAGGCGAGCAGTACATGTTGGGTTATCTGCCGCCGTCGGTCTCTTCCAACGATTTCATCTTTGCGGTCTTGGCCGAAGAGATCGGCTTCAGGGGATCTTTGATCGTGCTGGTTCTCTTTGGGGGCCTGATGGGGTCTGGGTTGTGGGTGGCGTTTCGTTGTCAAGACGACACAGGACGACTGTTTTGTGTCGGTGTCGTGGCCCTGGTTTTCTGTCACATGTTCATCAATGTTGCGATGACGATCGGAATGATGCCGATTACGGGTTTGCCGCTTCCCTTTATCAGTTACGGGCGAACCTTCATGCTGACGATGATGGTGGCCTTGGGGCTTGTCCAGAGTGTGTCCGTTCACGGGCGTGAACCGGAGACGAGGTTTTAATCCCTCAGAAAGAAGGGTGTGAGTATGTTCAGTCGGATAGGAGGAATTATGTTTGGTTGGTTTAAGAAGCACGCGCCGAAGCGCGAGATCGTCGTGAATGTTGAAAATCTCGAGACGCGCGTGGCGGTTGTGGAAAATGGGCGCGTTGAGGAGTTTCAGGTGGAGCACCCTACGGAGGAGCGGCTGGTCGGCAGCATTTACAAGGGGCGTATTCAGAACCTGGAACACGATTTGCAGGCGGCGTTTGTGGACATCGGGCTCAAAAAGAACGCCTTCCTGCACTATTGGGATATGCTTCCAGATGATGACAGCCGTCTAGACGACGACGACGAGAACGCGCGGCCCTCGCGTCGGCGGCGCGTGTCGAACGACGATATCACCAAGCGGTTCCCGCCTGGATCGGAGATCGTGGTGCAGGTGACGAAAGGGCCGATCGGCACCAAGGGGCCGCGCGTGACTGCGAACCTGAGTCTGCCGGGGCGGTATCTGGTGATGATGCCGGGCACGCGTCTGCGCGGCGTGTCGCGTAAGATCGGCGACGCCAAGGAACGTCAGCGCCTCAAGAAGATTCTGGACCGGCTGCCGCTGCCAGACGACGCAGGCCTCATTGTGCGCACGGTGGGCTCGGGGTCCAGCAAGCGGGCTTTCGTGCGCGACCTGCGAAACCTGTGGGAGTCGTGGAACGAGTTGCAGGAAAACATCAAAAACCTGAAGCCGCCGGCCTGTGTGTATCAGGAGCCGGATCTGGTGGAGCGCGTGATGCGCGATTGGCTGACCGAAGACATCGAACGTGTGACCATCGATGACGGCGAAGCCTTCGAGCGCATCCGTAACGTGGCGGGAAAGATTTCGCGCCGCGCGAAGAACATGATCCACCAGTACGAGGGCCAGTTGTCGATTTTCGAGCACTATGGTGTGGAGCGGCAGCTGGAGGAGGCTTTCCGGCGCAAGGTCAACCTGAAATCGGGCGGCCACATCGTGTTCGACGAGACCGAGGCGCTGATCGCAATCGATGTGAACACGGGGCGCCACCGCGGCAAGGGGTCGCAGGAGGAGGCGATTCTGGAGGTGAACCTTGAGGCGGTGGAAGAAGTTGCGCGGCAGATGCGGCTACGCAACATCGGCGGCCTGGTGGTGCTGGACCTGATCGACATGAAGTCGCGCAAGCATCAGAGTGCGGTGTATAAGGCGATGAAGCAGGCGCTCAAGCGGGACCGCGCGCGGACGAATGTGCTGGCGATCTCCGAATTGGGTTTAATGGAGATGACGCGGCAACGGCAGGAGGAAAGCATCTTGTCGCAGATGTACGCCGACTGTCCGCATTGCCGAGGCCACGGCCTCATCAAGTCACCGCTGGCGCTGAGTGTGGACATCCAGCGGCAGATCGCAGCGCTGATGCGCAAGGTGCGGCACGAGGGCCGCGACGTGGAGTTGCAGATCGTGGTGGCGCCGAGCGTGCTTGAACGCCTGCGTACCGAGGACGAGGCCTTCCTGATGGAGTTGCAGCGGCGGTATGAGGGGCGATTGACGTTCAAATCCGAAATGTACCGGCACCCCGAGTCTTTCTGCATCGCGGACGGCGTGAGCGGTAAGGTTTTGTATTCCGTTGGCGATGCAAAAACGGTATAACCATGGTGTGACTTGGGAAAGCTATGTGATCGTTAAATCAGAGAGCACCTGTTATGAAACGAACAGCGATGATGGCATGGGTGGCCGGCGTGATGGTCGGCTGGGCACAGGCGCAAGGCGGCGGTCTGATACCGTCGCCGAGCCAGACTTCCGGCTCGGGATTTGAAATCACGGCTGAGAAGTTCGAGGTCGACCAGAAGACGGGGTGGACGGTGGCCTCTGGCAACGTGATGATCCGCACGGGCGAACACGAGTTGAAGGCCGACCGGGTGCGCGTGCATCAGGATAAAGGCGATGTGCAGGCCCGGGGCAACGTGTTCATTCGGCAGAGCGGCCTCGGTTCGTGGTCGGGCGACTACATCGAATACAACTACAAGACCGGTAAAGGGCTGACGGGCACGGGCGATTTTCTGGCGGGTGACTTCCGGGTGCGCGCCCCCGAGGTGACGCGGCGCGAAGACGGCCGGTATGATGTCAAGAACGCCGAGGTGACGACGTGCACCAACGCGCCGGGCCACAGCCATTGGCGTATGACGGGCACGGTGCGGTACAAAGACAACGACTATATCGAGATCTACGATGCGGTGCCGTGGATGTTCGGCGTGCCGTTCGCTTATCTGCCTTACTGGTTCCGCGACATTGATACGCACTACGGGTTCCGTCTGGTTCCTGGGTACACCTCCCGCTGGGGCGCGTATGTGTTGGGCGGCTATGTTTACAACATCTACGATTCGCCGCGTGCGGCGGGCCCCAGTCTGGACGGCAAGACGCATTTGGATTACCGCTCCGAACGCGGGGTGGCCGTGGGCCAGGACTTTTCGTGGAACCTGAAGGATTTGGGGCGCGGCAAGCTGGAGACCTACTATGCGTGGGACCGGAATCCGTCGGATAACGCGAGCGACAGGAACTGGATGTCACCCATCGAGGAGGAGCGCTACCGTGTGAGACTGCGGCATGAGGCGGATCTTACGCCCCGTGACCAGTTCCTCTTGCGTGGAACGCTCAACAGCGACTCGGAAATGGCGCACGATTTCTTTGACCGTCAGCATCGCGGCGAGAGCACGCCGATGAACATGGCTTCGCTGGAGCACCGCGAGCATACGTGGGCCACGGGCGTGGCGGTCAGCGGGCCGATCAACGATTTCTACGCGGGCACGGCCCGGTTGCCCGAGGGCTGGCTGAACATCGTGCCGCAGCCGGTCTTCGGCACCGGCTTCAATTATGAGAGCCAGTCGCGTGCGGGGTATCTCAGCCGCCAGGCGGCGTACTACGAGGATGCGCTGCCGGAGTACATGTACTATCCCGGAGCGTGGGCCGACTACGACCTCTTCCGCGTGGACACGGCGCACCGCGTGACCTATCCGATGAAGTTCGGCGACGTCCTGAGCGTGGTGCCGCGTGCCGGATACCGCGCAACCTATTATTCGGAAACGGAGACGGGGCGTGATGTCGTGCGGCAATCCGCCGACTTGGGCGTCGAGTCTTCCGTGCGCGGAACCTCCGATTGGAACAACGGCTACCGGCATGTGGTGGAACCTTATCTCGACTACAGCTATCAGCCCACGTATTACGACAGCGACAACGGAAAAGTCAAAGGGTTCGATCACTATGACCGTTCGATCGAGTGGTTCGACCAGTTCGGGATGGACGGCACCTGGCTGCCCTACGATTGGCACGGGGTCCGGCCGGGCGTGCGCAACCTGTTGCAGACGCGCGACGAGAAAAAGGGCGTGATGCGCACGGTGCTCGATTGGGACACCTACGCGGCGGTGCAGATCGACTCGGAAGGGCCGCTCGAAGAGAAGGGGCTGCGCATGGCCGGCACCAAGGCGGTGTACTCGCCGACCAGAGATCTGGACCTGAAGGCGCAAGGGGAGTGGGACACCGAGGCGGACACGCTCGCTTACGTGGATCTGGGCGCGGCCTACAAGCTGAATGAGAAGGTGCGTCTGGGCGGCGGCTATCTGGCGCGCGACCACCAGTTGTACGACTACGACGAGTCGCCTGTGGCGCAATGGAACCGCGTGAACGAGAAGCTGGTCTACGGCGGCTTCACGCACGACATCAACGACACGTGGTCGTGGAGCTTCTATACGCGGTGGGATATGCGCAACAACCAGCTCGATGAGGTCGGCGGATATATCGAGTACCGCTTGGACTGCCTGGTCTTCCAACTGCGCTCGGCGTATATCAACAGCTATGAGCGGATTGACCGCGTGAGCGAAAGCCAGGACGATTTCCGCGTCGCGCTGATGGTGTGGCTGCGGGCAGAGAAACGTACGCAGGAAGACGAGTGGCTGACATGGTAAGAAGCTGGAACTGGATGCTGGGAACTGGAAACCGGGGCGGAGCCGTCCGCCGGGGTCCTGCACACGACGTGCGGTCAAGTTGAGGCGATCCGTCCTTCGGCGTGGTCGCAAGAGGAGGTCCGCGTATGGATGTTGTCAAACTGGAGGCGGTCTCGAAAGCGTTCGGCGCGGTTCGTGCGGTCAATGGGCTTTCGTTGTCGATCAAGCAGGGTGAGATCTTTGGTTTTCTCGGCACCAACGGTGCGGGGAAGACCACGACGATCAAAATGTTGCTCGGATTCTTCCGTCCGGATGCGGGCCGTCTGACGGTCTTGGACGGCGATCCGAGCGAGCCGGCCACGCGGCGGACGATCGGGTACATGCCGGAGACCGCCTACTACTATCCCTATCTGAATGTCCGCGAGCTGTTGTCGTTTTATGGCGGGTTGTGCGGCATGTCCAAGTCCCTGATCCGCACACGGTCGGAGGAACTGATTGAGCGGGTGGGGCTGAAGGAGGCGGGCGGGCGCTTGTTGCGCCACTACTCCAAGGGCATGTTGCAACGGGCGGGCATCGCGCAGGCGCTGCTGCACGAGCCCGAGCTGTTGATTCTGGATGAGCCGTTCACCGGGCTCGACCCGTTGGCGCGGATCCAGTTCCGCGACCTTATTATAGAGCTGAAGCGCCAAGGCAAGACGGTCTTCTTCTCTTCGCACGAGTTGTCCGAGGCGGAGTTGATCTGCGATCGCGTGGCGATCCTGAAGCAGGGGGCTTTGGTCTGGTCCGGCACGGTGAGAGACGTGGCCGGCGATGGCCAGCAGAATCTGGAACGCATCTTTCTCAGGATGTTGGGAGGGGATGTCGGGGAGGGCATACGATGAGTGTCAGAGGGCTTCAACTCAAGGCGTTGGCGGGCTTGTCGGTGCTGGAACTCTACCGCCGCAAAGACCTGATCGTCGTCTTCGTACTCAGCGCGGTCATCCTGTTGCCGCTCATGTTCTTCACTCCCTTCGGTGTGTCCGGCGCAAGCCGTTATGTGAATGAACTGGCGCTGTTGCTGGTGTGGCTCTTTGCCGTGGTGATCGGTTTGGGCGTTTCGGTGCGGCTGTTTCCTTCGGAGTTTGAGAGCCGGACGATTTATCCGCTGCTGGCCAAGCCGGTGGGACGCAGCACGATTCTGGCGGGGAAATATCTGGGTGCGTTGGCGGCCTCGGTTTCCGCGCTGGCGGTTTTCTATCTGTCGTACGGCGTGCTGGTCGGTGTGCGGCAGGGCGTCTGGTTCCCGATGATCCTCCTTCAGGCGTTTGTGCTACACGTCGGTTTTCTGGTGGTCGTCACGGCGCTCGGGCTGACGGGGTCGCTCTTTCTGACGTCCTCGGCCAACCTGACGGTCAACGTGCTTTTGACGGTCGGGATGTTGTTTTTCGGACAGCGTCTGCCTGCGCTGGCGGCGGCGCAGCCGTGGCCTGGAAAAGGGGTCCTGAGCCTGATTCATTGGATCGGCCCGCATCTGGAGTTCTTCGACTTGCGGCAGCGCGTGGTACATGACTGGCCGCCCATCGGATGGGGCGTTTGCGCGATGGTTTCCGTTTACGCGGTCTGTTATGCGTCGGCGTGTTTGGCGTTGGCGACGTGTGTGTTCCGTAGAAAGCGGTTCTGAGAGGAATCGAATGAACCTGAGCGTGCAAACAGGAGTCTGGATTCTCGCCTCTGTGTTGGCGGTGGCGCTGGGGCGGACGCTCCCGGTTTTTTTTGCAGACGGAATGCCGCAGAGACCAGGCGAGGATGTCCTGGCTTTGGTTCTTGGCGACGTGCGGCAGGAGCTGAGTAAGACGCTGATGGACAAGACCGAGGAGTATTTCCATGGCGGAATACGCAATGTGGTGTGCGAGACGGGGCTGACCGGAGAGGGTCACGGGCAGGAGAAACATGACGATGAACACGAAGTGGCGCGTCCGGTCGGGGTGTCCGACGTGTGGAGTCGGATCAACCAGCGCGTGCATGAGCAGGTGGATCGGCATTTGGAGCGCGAGCAATCGGCCGAGCTGTTGCCGTGGCTTTGGGCCGCGTGTCGCACGTCATCCCAGAATGTGCAGGCTTTTCAGACAGGCTCTTTCGTGTTGTCGAGCATGCTCGAAAAACCGGAAGAGGGCGTGCGGTTGCTGGAGGAGGGCATCCGCAAGAATCCCGCGTGTGCGGAGCTCGACTTCTCCTTGGGCGAGCTGCTGTTGAACACCCTGCATGACGCCAAGCGTGCGGAGCCGTGTTTTCTTTCGGCGCGGCAGAAGAGCCACCCCGTTGACGGCCCTGCTGGTGCTGACGGACGGATCTTGCACGTGCGGACGCTTTTTTATCTTGGGTATCTTGCGAAGCAGAGGGGCGATCTGGAAGCTGTGCGCACGTACTTGGCCGAGGCCGAAACCGTGAATCCTGAGCATGTGAGTACGCGGGATCTGCGGAAGTTAATCGGCAAGTAGGGATGAGGAGGGTGGTATGAGGCAGCAGTTGTTTTGGATGATCTGTGTGCTGGGGCTGGTGACGGCGATGCTGGGAAGCTCGGGGTGTATCAGCGCCAGTCTGGGGAACATGTAGCCGCTGTCAACGTGCGCGGTCTTATGTCAGGAACCTTTACAGAGGCGCGACACGCCTGTTTCGCCGTTGTGGATTTCGAGACCACCGGTTCGGTGGAGGGTTTTCCCGTCGAGCCGTGGCAGGTTGGGATCGTACGTATGCGCGACGGGCGCGTGTGTACGGACGAAGCGTTTGAGTCCTTGATGCGCGTGGGCGATCGGCCCTTTAATCCGCATGCGCCAGGCCGATACGCGCAGCTCCGCGACAGGCTTGCGGTTGCGCCGGTTCCGGGCGCGCTGTGGCCCGAGCTGGCCGCGTGGGTGACGGGTGTTCCGCTCGTGGCGCACAACGCGGGTACTGAGCGTACGATGTTGAACAAGCTCGCGCCGTTGCATCGGCTGGGGCCGTGGGTCGACACGCTCCTGCTGGTGAGGCGCGCCTATCCGGGGCCAGCCTCCAAAGCGCTGGAGGATGTGGTTGCGGCTTTGGGGTTGGTTGAACGTATACGGGCGCTGTGTTCAGGCCGCGAGGCTCACGACGCGCTGTACGACGCCTTTGCGTGTGCGGCCGTGCTGGAGCATCTTCTGGGGTTGCCCGGTTGGGAGCGTGTGACGGTTGAGGCGTTGGCGGGTTTGTGAGAGGGGTTCGTGCCTTTATCCTGAACCCCCAACCCCGCCGCTTGAAGGAAAGAGAATCGTTCATGAAACTTCTGCTTGCGACACGGAACCCACATAAGCTCGAGGAGATCCGGCAGATTTTCGCGTTGCCGGGTCTGGAGCTGCTGGGGGCGAAGGAGGTGCCGGGACTGCCAGAGGAGGTGGTCGAGGATGCGGCGACGTTTGAAGGCAACGCCATGAAGAAAGCGCGCGAACTGTGCCGCGCGTCGGGCCTGTGGACGTTGGCGGACGACTCGGGCCTGGAGGTGGTCGCTTTGAACAACGCGCCGGGGGTGTACTCGGCGCGGTATGCGGGTGAGCCGTGTAGCTACCCCGCGAACAACGCCAAGCTGTTGCGTGAGCTGGAAGGGGTGACGGACCGCCGCGCGCGTTTCCGCTGTGTGATCGCGCTGTGCGCGCCAGACGGCCGCGAATGGAGTGTGGAGGGGAGCTGCTCTGGGCGGATCATCCATGAAACACGCGGCGCGAACGGCTTCGGTTATGATCCGCTCTTTGTGTCAGACGGCTTGGACAGAACCTTCGCCGAGTTGGACGGTGTCACCAAGAACCGCATCTCTCATCGCGGCCGCGCGCTCAAGAACGCCGCCGCCGCATGGCACACGCTGCTGTCTGCGGAATAACAAAAGCCGGGACGGTGTCTGTCTCGGCATGGCATGCGCTGGCTGAGGCGAGGAGCAGAAAAGAACAGCGGAGCGCGGAGGAGAAGGGTGTGGGTTTTTTAACCCGACGAGGACGGTGCAAAAGCGATCCGCCGTTTCACACAGCGAGCGGTTTTGTAACTCAAAAAAAGGCGGCGCAAAAAATTATTTCGTCAAGCGCGTGTCAGACCTGCTCAAAAATTTTTTTTGCGGCAGATTTTTTTTGCTTGTCAGCCGATGGTAAAAAAGTGCGCCAACGCACGCAATAAAGGCCGTTTTTACTGGCTTTTCCGGCTCTTTCGTTATTTTTGCCCTGTCCGTTTTTCGCCTCGTGTTTTTTCTGCGCTAAAATATTTTCACTTTTTTTAAAAACGGTTCTTGCATTTTTCGGAGCAACGATTACATTATCGATTAACAACATTTTGCTGCATTGTTTTTGTGATGCATCGAGTGTTGTTGGTAACAGGTTCAGTACAACAGAAAGGATCAGCGCAATGGCCACAGCAAAGAAAGCAGCTCCTGCTAAGAAAGCGGCTCCCGCCAAGAAAGCGGCTCCTGCTAAGAAGGCAGCTCCTGCTAAGAAGGCAGCCCCGAAGAAGGCCGCTAAGAAGAAGTAACGGCGCGCTCGTAAAGAAAAAGCACTCCTGCGGCTCTGGCTGCAGGAGTGTTTTTTTTGTGAAAAGGTCCAGCTCCGGATTATCGGTCGCGGTAGATGACCTTCTTCTGGCCTTTTTCGATGGTGCCAATGATGACCGGCAGCTGGTGCAGACCTTTGAGCAGGTTCATCGCGGAGGTCGCGTCTTTCTGGCGGACGACGATGACGTACCCGATGCCCATATTGAAGACGCGGTACATCTCATCGTGCTCGACCTTCCCCTGACGCTCGATGAAGGAGAAGACCGTCGGCGCTTTCCAACTGTTGCGGTCGATGATCGCGTTGCAGCTCGGAGGCAACACGCGGGGAATGTTGTCCACAAATCCGCCGCCGGTGATGTGCGCCATGCCGCGCACCGGAACCTTGGCCATGAGGGCGGTAATCGGTTTCAGGAAGCTACGGTGAATGGCGAGCAACGTGTCGGTGACGGTCGTGTGGGTGCCGGGGATGAAGTCTTGCGGGGTGAGGCCGCACTGATCGAGGATCACCTTACGCGCGAGCGAGAACCCGTTGGTCTGAAGTCCGTTGGAGGGGAGTCCGATGAGCACGTCGCCGGCCTTGATGTCCTGGCCGGTGACGACCTTTTTCTTCTCGACCCTGCCGATGATCGTGCCCACCAGGTCGTATTCGCCCAGCGGATAGAGCCCTGGCATTTCGGCAGTCTCGCCGCCGAGTAACGCGCAGCCGTTTTCCTTACAGGCTTTGCAGAGCCCCGAAATGATGTCCGTGAAGATCGCGGTGTCGAAGCGCGATGCACCGATATAGTCGAGAAAAAAGAGCGGTGTGGCTCCTTGCACCAGAATGTCGTTGACGCAGTGGTTGACGATGTCTTGGCCCACGGTGTCGTGTCGTTTGGCCAGCGCGGCAACCTTCAGCTTGGTGCCGACACCGTCGGTGCTTGCTACCAGCAGAAACTCCTTGCCGGGGGAGTGGAACAGTCCGCCGAAACTGCCGATCTCACCGACAACCCCCTTTGTGAGGGTGGAGGCGACCATCTTTTTGATGATTTTAATGCCAGACATTTTCGAGTCAATATCCACACCGGCTTTCGCATACGCGGAGACGTTCTGAGCATGAGCGGGCTGTTTAATCATCCTCTTGCCTCTTGATCGGTTGAACAGTTTCAGGAAAACGATAAAAAGTAGCATTTTCGGCTTCATGTTTCCAGCCAAAACTGCGCGTACAAACAAGGAACGCAAAAAAAGGGCCTGTTTTAACAAAAAAGGCATGTTTTTTATCCTTCTTGCCTTTAGAAGCGTTAAAACACAACAGGAACGGGTGCATTTTACGTTTCTGTCCGCTTGCCAATCCTGCTATACTTGTTCCATCTTTAAGAACTTCTCCCATACCCACGAGAAACTGACGCCCTTTCCATGAACCTCACCCTCCCAAAAACCTGTTCCGCGGAGAGCGTGGCTACGCTCTGGCGGGAGATCATGCCGGGGGTGTCGCGTCTGGAAAAAGGGGATTCATTCACCCTGGATGCCGACGGGGTGACCCAGTGTGACGGCGCTGGCGAGGCGCTGATCGTTGAGCTTTATCGCAGATCAGCCGAGCAGGGCTTTGCAATCACCTGCCAGGATGCCCGGCACATCGTGGCACGGACGCTGGGGCTTTTCGATGTGGAGCGTTTCACCGAAGAGCTTTCCACGGTGAACTCCATCCGCCACACACACACCCGTGAACAGCTCGGTCAGGCGGTCGTCAAGATCTACGGCGACATCTGTGAGCAGATGGCTTTTCTGGGCGAGCTGGCGGTCGCGGCCTTTTCGCTGTGGGTGCGTCCCGGGCGGTTAAGAGTGCCCGACACGCTGTTGCATTTCGAGCGGGCGGGGATCGATGCGTTGCCCATCACGGTGCTGATCGGTTTTCTGCTCGGCCTCATTCTTGCCTTCCAATCGGTGGCAGCGTTGAGCCTGTTCGGAGTGGAGGTTCATGTGGCGGATTTGATTGCGATCGGGCTGTGCCGCGAACTGGGGCCGCTGATCACGGCCATTATTCTTGCGGGGCGGTCGGGTTCGGCCTTCGCGGCGGAGATCGGCACGATGAAGGTGAACGAAGAGATCGACGCCCTCACCACGCTCGGCCTTCCGCCCGTCGTCTTTTTGGCGTTGCCGCGCGTGATCGCCGCCACGCTGGTCATGCCGATCCTCAGCGTTTTTGCCGTGAGCGCGGGCCTGATTGGCGGTGTGATTGTGCTCGCTTCGGTGAATGTGCCAGCCACCACCTATTGGCAGCATGTGATTGCCGCCTCATCGTTGAACAACATTCTCCTCGGGCTCTTCAAATCTGCAGTCTTTGGTTTGCTGGTCGGCCTCGTGGGCTGTTCTCATGGGCTTCAGACCGGGCGCACAGCGGACGCGGTGGGCCGCGCGGCTACGGCCGCTGTGGTGGGAAGTCTGATCCTCATCACACTGTTTGACGGCATTTTCGCCGTTCTGTTCTTCCTTCTCGGGGTCTGAGCCATGGCCGGAGAAACTGTCATCGAAGTTGCGAACGTGGACGCAGGGTACGACATCCCCGTGTTGGAGAACGTCAGTTTCACGGTACGCCAGGGCGAGGTGTTTGTCATTCTCGGCGGCTCGGGCTGCGGGAAGAGCACGTTGCTCAAACACCTGATTGGGCTCACACCGCCGCTCAAAGGCGATATCCGCATCATGGGTGATCGCATCGGCGGCGGGTCGCAGGAGGAGCGCGAACGCGCGATGCGGCGTTTCGGTGTCACCTACCAGAGCGGAGCGCTCTTCGGCTCGATGACGCTGCTCGAGAACGTCTGCCTGCCGCTGGCGGCTTTCACGGATCTGCCGCGCGAGGCGCGTTATCTGGTGGCCGAAATGAAGTTGGAGCTGGTCGGGTTGAAAGAGTACGCTTCCTTTTTCCCGTCAGATATTAGCGGGGGCATGAAGAAGCGTGCGGCGATCGCGCGAGCCATGGCGCTCGACCCCGTCATCCTTTTTTTGGACGAGCCCTCCGCCGGACTTGATCCCGTAACCTCCGCCGGATTGGATCACCTGATTCTCCGCATGCGCGATACGCAGGGCATCACCGTCATCATGGTCACCCACGAGTTGGCCAGCATTTTTGCGGTGGCGGACCGCTGCATTATGCTGGACAAGCCGACGCGGAGCCTCATTGCAGAAGGCGCGCCCGCGACCTTGCGGGACCAGCCTCCTAACGCGGTCGTGCGTGCCTTTTTCAACCGAGAGGCAGCGACGACCATCAGGGGAAGTGTTCAACTATGAATGAGAACAAAGCCAACTACGCCAAGATCGGCTTCTTTGTTTTGATCGGGGTTGCGATGATCCTGCTGATGATCGGCATCGCCGGGGCACGTGTTTTCAACAAGCAGGTGGTGCTGGCTGAAACCTACTTCAACGAATCGGTCACCGGGTTGGATCTCGGTTCGCCCGTGAAGTACCGGGGTGTGCCGGTCGGCGAGGTGACGCGCATCGGCTTCGTGTATAGCGAATACGGCGCCGTTCCCGGGGGCGCCCTGACGCTTCATGGCACCCGCCAGATCTTGGTGGTGATGGCCCTTGATCCCCAAAAGTTCGGACTTCTCCAGTTGAAGGATGCGAACCGCATCCTGAACAAGCTGGTCGAACAGGGGCTGCGCGTCAAGCTCGCGTTGTCGGGCGTGACCGGTCTCGCCTTTCTCGAGCTTGACTATTTCCGTTCCGAAACGGATGCGGAACATCCGGAGCCGCTCGCTTGGAATCCGCACAATCCCTACATTCCCGCCTCGACCAGCATGATGTTCACGCTAAAGAAAGCGGTGGATGACGTGTTCGGCAAGCTGAGCAACGTCGACCTCCAAGCACTCGGCGACGAGCTGCTCGCCACGCTCTACTTGTTCCAAAACAAGCTGAGCAATGCGGATGTCGCCGCACTCAGCAAGGAGGCGACTTCGCTGTTGGCCGAACTGCGCGAGACCAACCAGGCGCTCAAGAAACTGATCAACTCCCCGGAACTCGAGAAACTGCCAGCCGACCTCGCCGCCACGGCAGGCAGCGCACGGCGCGTTGCCGAGGGGGTCGAAAAGCAAATCCAGCCCATCGCCCAAACGCTTCAGGAGTTGACCGTTCGTGCCGGCGACATGATGGAGGAGGTCAACAGCTTAATGACCAACAACAGCTCGCGTGTCGAACAGACCGTGGCTTCGCTCAACCAGATCGCGCAGACGCTGAACCGCACGGCGCTCTCGCAGCAGGGCTCACTCGCGGATCTGCTGCAGAATCTGCGCAGTGCTGCGACAGGGCTTGAGCGGATCGTCAACGACCTGAGCGCCAACCCTGCGGCGTTGCTCTTTGGCCAACCGCCTGAGCCTCTACCCGAAACCCATTATAGAGGAGACGTCCCGTGAAAACAACCGCTTGTCTCGTTCTGTTCACTTCCAGCCTGCTGTTGGCCGGGTGCCTCGGCGGGAAGAGCGCCCAGCTACAGGCCGCCGCTCAGAAACGGACTTTTGTGCCGGTCGTTGCGGCCGCACAGCCTGTGTCGCCCGCGCCGGGGTTCGTGGCCATTAAGACCCGCCCGTTTCGCGTGTTGCCGCCCTTTGACACGCGCGCCTTCATTGTGCGCCGTGCAGGCGGGGAGTTCGCGGCGGATTTCTACAACGGGTGGATTGTCGCGCCGCAGGAGCTGATTCGCGTGCAGACCCAGCGTTATCTGGAGGAGGCCGGTCTCTTTGCCGCTGTGTACGACTCGGCCTCAGGCACGCTTGCGCCACTGAGCGTCGAGGGGGTTGTCAGCGAGCTCACGCTTGATTATACAGGCGAGGCGCCTGCGGCGGTCGTGACGTTGCGCTTGCTGGTCTTGGATGAACGCGCCGCTGACTTCACGGTGCTTTTCTCGGCCGAGAAAAGCGCACGGGTGGCGTTTGCGCCGGATGACAAAGGTGCGCCCGCACAGGCGTTGGGGGCCGCCCTCACGCAGACGCTTGAGTCGTTGATCCGCGCGCTGGCCGCCGCCCCCCTCCCGAAAATCGTTCGCTGAGCGTCTTTAGGACTTGAAGGGCGCCTCGGTTCTTGATATATAAAAAAGAGCAGACTTTGGAAGGGTTATGGGCAGACGGATTAGGAAAAGAAAGTTTCCATTTCCCCTTGTCCGGAGGGGGGCAAGGTGTTATTATAAACACCCTTTTCCAAAGGAGAAACGGTCATGTCCAAAGTTTGTGAAATTTGCGGTAAGGGCCCGATGGCGGGCAACACGATTGTCCGTCATGGTCTTGCCAAGTACAAGGGTGGCATCGGCTTGCACACGACGGGTATCACAAAACGTCGTTTCCTGCCGAATATCCAGCACGTCAGGGCCAAGACGAGCGCAGGGGGCGTGTGCCGAATGAAGGTCTGCGCCTCCTGCATCAAGCAGGGTAAAGTCGTCAAGGCCTGATACGGTTGGCAGAGGGTGAGACGGATCGGAAACTTGAGCATCGCATTTCTTCCAGCAGGAGGGTTTCATGATGAACAAACCGACAGATCAGGATACGCCCGAGGTTGAAGGTGAGGACAGTGACGAGATCCGGGTGACCGACATTGTGTTCGAATGTCCGTATTGCGATCACAACCTCGCCATCGATTACCGCGGCGCTGGCCTGCAGATCAACTGCGTGGCGTGCGGGAAACTCGTCCACGTCCCGATTCCCGACGGCATGAAGATCGACGATCTGGATCTCTCCGCTGGCGAACTGCTCACCCATCTTTTCCAGGCGCGCCGCATGTTGCTCAAGGGCGAGCAGCACGCCGCTGAGTTGGAGGAGATGCTGAACAGCATCAAAATGCGGCGCGCGGAACTCGAGAAGTCCCGCATGAACACCCTGCATCGGTGTGCGGAACTGGTCAACTTGTGTCAGGGTGTTCTGAAGCTTCAGGGCGAGGCGGCCACCCAGATTAACCGCATGCTCACCCTCATCGCCGAGGAGCAGCAGCGGTAACGGCTTCTCTTGAACCCTTTCGACACCCTCATTATCGGCGGTGGCCCTGCGGGGCTCACCGCCGCTTGTTTTACGAGCGGGCGAACCCTTGTCCTCGACCGTCTGAATGCGCCTGCCCGTAAACTTTGGGTTACCGGGGGTGGACGTTGCAACCTCACCCACGACACCGATGCTGCAGGCATCTTGGCCGCCTTCGGCCCACAGGCGCGGTTTATGGCGCCTGCCCTGTCTGCGTTCCCGCCCGCCGCGATCCGCGGTTTTTTCCGTAGCCTCGGCGTGGAAACGTGCGTGGAGCCGGATGGCTGTGTCTTCCCGGTTTCACAAAAAGCCGCTGATGTGGTGCACGCGCTCGAGCGTGCCGCCCGCACCCGGGGTGCCGACCTCCGCTGCGGTGTGCGTGCCACACGTCTGATCCTCGATCCCGTGCGTGACGAAGACGGCACCCCGTTCCGGGTGATCGGTGCCGAGACCACCCTCGGCTCCCTTTATGCCCGACGCGTGATTCTGGCGGCAGGGGGCCAGAGCTATCCCTCCTTGGGCTCGGACGGTTCGGGCTTCGCGCTGGCTCAGGCGGCGGGCCTTACCCTCACGCCCCCTGTTCCGGCCTTGGCGGGTCTGGTTACACAGGAGCGCTGGCCTGAGACACTCGCGGGCATCGTTCTCGAACAGGGCGGCCTGCGGCTGGATGTCAAAGGCGCATCCAAACGGCTGCTGACGGGCCCAGTGCTTTTCACCCATAAGGGGCTCAGCGGCCCTCCCGCGCTGGCGCTTTCCGGAGAAATCGCCGCGCGCCTGTTGAAGACCCCTTCTGTGCCGATCCGCGTATCGTTCATCGCCGACCGGTCGGCCGCTGACTGGTTGGCGCTGTTTGACCGTTGGCGGCAACGGCAGGGCGGCCGCGCACTGCATAATCTGCTCGCGGGTGAGCTGCCGCGTGCCTTGGCAACCGCATTGTGCGGCTTGGCGGACGCCGCAGAAACGGCTGTAGCCCGGGCGAAAAAAGGCGCGCTGAAGGCGTTGGCTTCGTTTTGCGCCGACCTGTCGCTCCACTGCGTGGACACGGAAGGCTGGGAGCGCGCCATGGTCACGCGGGGCGGCGTGGCGCTGAGTGAACTGGACGCCCAGACGCTTGCCTGCCGCCGCATCAAAGGCCTGTCCTGCGTGGGCGAGGTCGTGGATCTCGACGGCCCCTGCGGCGGGTATAACCTGACGTGGGCGTTCGCCTCGGGACATCTGGCGGGCGTGTGCGACCAAGCCGCAGAGTGACCAAAGGTGAGCTTCGGATCAGGAAGAAAAGAACACGGGAGCATTGACTTCGGAATGCTGCGGTGCGCGATTCGGCACTCCGCGGTTCCGTTCAAACTGCCGCCGGATCTCATGCGCCGCGACCGCAAAAGCGGACACCACGTTGAGCGAGTTCTTGCGGCCGTAGAGCGGAATACGTACGAGACCGTCGCAGGCTGCAAGCACCTCCGTGTCGAGCCCGAAGCGTTCGTTGCCCAGCACCAGTGCGCAGGGGAACGGCCATGTGAACTCCGCGAGGTCCGGTGCGCCGGCCACCGTCTCCAGCGCCAGGCAGCGCGTGCCCGCCGCCTTCAGCCCGGCGAGGGCTTCGCGAATGTCTTCCACCTGCCGCCACGGCACCAGCTTTTCCGCACCTAGCGCGGCGCGTGCGGCCTGCGGCTGTTCAGGCAAGGGCGTGTACCCGCACAGCACCACCTCGCTCACGCCAAAACATTCCGCAGTCCGGAAGATGCCGCCGAGGTTGAAGGCCGAACGGATGGAATCCGCCACGACGGTCAACGGCAGGGGCGGGGCGGGCGACGGATGCTCCGGCGGCAGGTCGGCGTCAAGGATCTCCACATCGGTGATCTTACAGCGCGCGGCTTCGCGTTCGACCGGCACGAGGACACACCAGAACTGTTGCCGCGTGATGTCGGGCTCCAGCAGACGCGCGAGACACGCCAGACGCGGCCACGCGGTTTGTGCGGCCAGCCACTTTCGGCAGGCAAGAAGTGCATGCTGTCGCGCGACGGGCTCTTCCCAAGCCTTGTCCAACGCACGCAGGCGTCCGAGCGCCTCGCGCCAGATGATCTCGCTTGTGTCCCGCATCGCCTCTTCTCTCTTGCCCACGGGCTAGACGTCGATCCGGATGATCTTCCTGATGAAAAACCAGCCGACGGCGATGAGGAGGACGGTGATGCCGACCGAGATCATGCCGTTGACGGATTTAAAGAAGGGGATCATCAGGTCGGGCTTGAGAAAGGTCATGACCGCGCCCAGCACGCCGGGCATGCAGGCCACAATGATGCCCTGAAGCCGGCCTTGCGCGGTGAGCGTCATCACGCGGCGTTCGATACGCATGCGTTCGCGGATGGTGAGGCCGATCTTATCGAAGATCTCGGTGAGGTTGCCGCCGGTGCGGCGGGCAATGTCGACGGCGGTGACCACGAGCGTGAGGTCATCGCTGCCGACGCGTTTGTCGAGGCTCTGGAGCGCGTCGTAGAAATTCAGGCCCACGCGCATTTGCTGGAGCATCACGCCGAACTCTTGGGAGATGGGCTTCTCTCCGTTCTGCACCACGGTCTCGAAGGCTTGGTTGATGCTGAACCCGGCGCGCAGGGCATTGCTCATGCTGCCGAGGGCTTCGACGAGCTGGATGTTGAACTTCTGGCGGCGCTTGTCGCGCAAGAACGTGACGAGTTTGGTGGGTGCCATCAGTGCGAGCGAGCCGAAGGTCAGCCCCAGCACGAGGCCGGCGGTGGTGGCAATCAGATTGTTGCTGTCAAAGAGCGGGATGAAGCAGAGCAGGAAAACGGCGGCGGCGGAAGCCCAGCCGATCTCGGCGATGCGCTTGGCGGGAATGAAGAGGAAGAGGTCCTCGAACTGACGCGAGGTCTCTTCCGACATCGAGTCCGAGTAGGCGCCCGCACCGGAGCCCATGGCGCGGACAATCGTGAAAGCGAACCCGCCAAAGGAGATGCCGAGGAGGACCGGCGCGGCCCACTTGATGGCGCTTAAGGTTTCGGGTGTCATGGCTCACCGCCTTGTTTCGCGGGGTCGAAAACGGAGGGCTCGATATGCAGGCCGCGGCTCTTGAGGTGCTCGTAGAAGGTGGGCATCGCGCCGGTGGGCATAAACTTGCCGATGACTTTTCCGTTTGCATCGATGCCGGACTGCTGGTACTCGAAGAGATCCTGCATAACGATCTGCTGGCCTTCGAGGCCGACGACCTCCGAGATGCAGACCACTTTTCGCGAGCCGTCGCTGAGGCGCGATTCGTGGACCACGAGGTCGATCGCGGAGGCGATCTGTTCGCGGATGGCGCGTGAGGGGAGATCCATGCCTGACATGAGCACCATGGTTTCGAGGCGCGAGATGACATCGCGCGGCGAGTTGGCATGAACGGTGGTGAGCGAGCCGTCGTGGCCGGTGTTCATGGCTTGGAGCATGTCGAGCGCCTCGCCGCCGCGGCACTCGCCGATAATCACGCGGTCAGGGCGCATACGCAGCGAGTTGCGCACGAGGTCGCGGATGGGCACGGCCCCGCGGCCCTCGATGTTGGGCGGGCGTGCCTCGAGGCGGATGACGTGGGGCTGGACGAGGCGCAGTTCGGCGGCATCTTCGATCGTGACGACGCGGTCGGTGATCGGGATAAAATCGCTGAGGACGTTGAGCAGGCTGGTCTTGCCGGAGCCGGTGCCGCCCGACACGACGATGTTTTTACGCATGAGCACGCAGATGCGCAGGAAATCGGAGGCGCTGCGCGTCCAGGTGCCGAAGCGTATGAGGTCGTCGACCGTCAGGGGGCGCTTGGTGAATTTGCGGATCGTGATGCAGGGGCCGGTGAGCGAGAGCGGCGCGATGATGGCATTCACGCGCGAGCCGTCAGGCAGGCGCGCGTCCACATAGGGCTGGCTCTCGTCAATGCGGCGCCCGATGGGCGCGACGATGCGCTCGATGACGCCGAGCACCGATTCGTCGTCCATGAAGGTCTGGCCGGAAAGTTCGAGTTTGCCTTTGCGTTCGATATAGACCTGATTGGGGCCGTTGACCATGATTTCGGTGATGGACTCATCGGCGAGAAAGTCCTCCAGCGGTCCGAGGCGCATGGCTTCGTCGTAAATCTCTTTTTCGAGTCGGCGGGGGTCGATGCCGACAGGGAGCTTCTGGTTCTTGCGGACTTCGGCGATGATGGTGCGGATGGTCTCGCGCGCTTTGGTCTGGAGTTCGTCGGTGCCGATACGCGTGGCGGTCATGCGCTTGAGGTCGAGGCGCTGGATGAGTTCGCCGTGGATCTGGTTTTTGATCGCGCGGACGATCACGGCCATGGGGTCGGGGGGCGCTTCGGTCGACGGGCGATGCGTGCGGGTCGTGTCGCGGGCTTCGTCCGCCGCCGGCGGACTGGCTGAAGCGTCTAGGTGCGCCGTGTCCGCAGACGCTCCGCTTTCTGAAGTGCCTGACGGGGCTGACGGGAGGACGGGCGGCGACACGGCCGGGACGGGCGAGACGCGCAGGAGGCAGGGGCCGATGCCGATGACGTCATCCTCATGAACGGGAGTGACTTCTTGGATGGGCACGCCGTCGACGGTGGTGCCGTTGCTGGAGTGGAGGTCTTCGATGGTGATGAGGCTTTCGCGAAGGGTCAACAGGGCGTGACGCTCGCTGACCTCCAGATGGCGCAGGCGGATTTTACAGCCCTCGCTACGGCCGATGGTGTAGGTTCCGGGCGGCAACTCGAAGCGGTTGGCGGGCTGGCCCGGGTGGGCGATGTTGAGGAAGAAAGGCATAGGTTCAACGGTTGGTTTCGCATGTCGGGGCAGGCCTTTGTGCCTGCCCTTCTCACTCGCCGCGCTTGCGGAGGAGCTGCTGCTGGCGGAAGGTGTTCAGGGATTCGATTTCGGCTTGGATCATCTCGAAGTCCACGCGCGGGAGGGTCTTTTCGAAGTAGACGTCGTCGGGATTGCGCAGGGCGAGGGAGAGGCGGCCTTTGATCTGTTCGGAGAAGACGAGCATCTCGCCTTCGCGCGGGGTGACCTCAAGGGTGACGGTGTTGTAAGAGCCGCTTCCGCGACTGTCGGCGATGAGCTGTGATTTAGCGGTCTCTTTGCCGGTGGCCAGAATGAGCACATCCTGCAGGATGGTCAGGGTGACGAGTTCGAGCTCGCCCGGCACGGTCTTGGATGGGAACGAGAAGGTCCCGAGCACGTCCACGTGGTCATTGGGCTTGACCATGCCGGCGACCGAGGCGGCGCCGCTTACGTTGACCGAGATGGCGCGCATGCGTTGCTTGATGTCGTTCGCGAGGCCGCGCGAGCCGGGCTCGCCACCCTCAATGTCCGACCAGAAGATCGGCGAGTTCGCCTGCAACGGACGGATGGTTTTGCGGCCGATGAGGATCAGGTGGTCTTCAACTTTGACGATGTGGCCTTTGACAGACTTCTCGATCACGTTGATGCCGCCGATGTCATCCAGGGAGAGCACGGTGCCAGAGGGCAGGTCTTTTTTGACGCCGATCACGGCGATCTTGGCGTTCTTCTGGTCAAACTCGGCTTTCCAGTGCTGGACTTCTCGGTCTTTGGCATTCAGGTATGAGCGGGTGAGCACGGCGGCCATCAAGCCGATGACGACTGAGACGATCAAGATCAGTTTTTGCTTCATGGAGACGAGGTTCCTTTTGTGTGGTTCGGAAACGGGCGTCCAGCGGCGCGGGAGCGCTCATCCGACCGGGCCCTGCCGGGCCATTTAGGGTGTCCGTGAGTTTACGGGGTTGCGCCCTCTCTTTGCAACACGCTAATCGTGGTTCTTTCGGTTTGCGGATTGCGCGCCGCGAGGAGCACGCACTGTTTTTTGCCAGAGGTCAGGATTCTGAAGGTGGCGTTGGCGGGTGAGGCTTCCTGCCAGCCGGCGCCGCGCAGGGTTTGCGCGGCCTCCTTCAAGGCGGCCAGCTCGGAAGAGCACACGTCTGAACTCCAGTCACCGGCTATGATCTCGTATGCCGTCTTCTGCTTGAAAAAAAAAAAAACACGATA
>CAZXVN010000229.1:0-9732 GCA_964643945.1 uncultured Lentisphaeraceae bacterium
AGCCGTCGATCAGCGCGTTGCCGAAGTCGTCCGGCAGGGCGTCGGCCAGCAGGGCGGGCAGCCGCTTGAAAGTCAACTCCGGAAGATCCGTGAAGATGAAAGGATCCTGTGCCTGGGCGAGCGGCAGGGTCAGCGGCGCAAGCTCGATGCCCGTCTTGACGAACGACGGGGCGTACTCGAACGCGTAATAGCCCAGCCGCGTGTCCAGCGCCACCGCCCCGGCCGTCCGGCCCCACACGCGGGTCTCGATCACATGGACCGGCTTATACATGAGAGGCTCCCTTCACCCGTGATGCCCGCTGCCGCACCGGCTTGGCTTTCAGCATTTGCAGGGGGCTGATCGAAACCTGCGGTGCCAGCGTGCCGAGCCACTCCTCGCGGCTCAGGGCCCGCAGCACCTTGACGAGGGAGGTGACCGTGGCACCTTTACCCCCTTCCAGGTTCTTGACCGCATTCAGGGCCACGTCAGCCCGCTCGGCGAGTTGCCGCTGGTCGATGTTCTGGCGCAGGCGGAGGTCGCGCAGATGCTGTCCGAGCTCCGCCTCCCGTTCATCCGGTGTCAATCGTGTAGTCATTAAAAGCCCTTTTATAGTCCAGTGATGTGTAAATTGTAAACAGTGGCCTCAAATAAGTCCACTAATAACTTTTCGATCATGAAGGAATCGGTCATAGCGGACTATTCTCCCCAACCAAGTCCCGAAATGGCAAGGAGGTTGCCGGAGACATCGGCGCAATCGCGCAATGTTCACATGGTTTTGCGGTGGCTCAAAATCACTGACTTTCTGACCTGTTATGCGGTTGAGATTTTTGCCTGTTTTTTCAGCCTTGCAGGGGGCCGGAAGGGATGTGACAATAGAGAAACCCAAGCGGCCATCGAACGGAGAAAACATGATGCTGGCGAGCAAGCACGGTGTGCTGGTTATGTTACTGTCAGGTTATTGCCTTCAAGGCACAACCATTCTTGCGGCAGATCAGGCGGCCTCTGGCTACTATACGGAGCCGCAACTCTACGGCATGCGCCCGAATCCCAACGCCGAAACCGAGATGGGGCCGATCGGGGCTACCGGTATGGATGCGCGCATCTATAAAGGTGTGAGGGTCACCGTAGAGAACGTCCAGCCGAATACTCCGGCCTCCGGCAAAAACGGCGAACCCAAGCAGGTTGCCGTCACGATCCCGGTGCTCGGAACGTATAGCAAGACCTTCCCGTTGAAGTGCGAGAAATCAAAGAAGATCATCCAATGGTTCCGTGACGCCTGGAAGGAATTGGCCTGATGAAACAACGGCTTGTTAATTTTGCACTGTGCTGCTTAATGCTGGCTCCCTCCATGACAGCGCGGGCAGAGCCTGATCCGTCTTTCGTCAGCGAACAAGCGGCCGCCGGGTATTTTCCGCTGATGGCGGCGGGTGGCGGCGCGGACGTGTTCGTGGATTCGGGCGACTGGCAAGTCGCGCAAATCGCCGCCCGTGACCTGGCCGCCGATATCGAGCGGGTCACCGGGCGCAAACCCGCGCTCAAGCAAACGACAGACGGCCTTGCAGAATATGCCGTGCTGGCGGGCACGCTCGGCAAGAGTCCCGTGATCGACCGCTTGGCTAAAGCAGGCCGGCTCGATGTCAAGGACGTGCAGGGGCAGTGGGAGTCGTTCGTCATCGCAACAGTGGCCGACCCCTTGCCGGGCGTCCGCCGGGGGCTGGTCATCGCCGGGAGCGACCGCCGCGGGACGGCCTATGGAGTGTATGAATTGTCCAAGTGCATCGGGGTTTCGCCCTGGTACTGGTGGGCCGATGTGACGCCCGCACATCGCGAGGCTCTCCACATCTCGCCGGAGCGCCTGCGGGTCGGGCCGCCGGCGGTGAAATACCGCGGCATCTTCATTAACGACGAAATGTGGGGCCTCCGGCCGTGGGCCATGAAAACCCTGGCGCCTGAGGAGGGGCACGGGCTCGGGCCCAAGACCTACAGCAAAATATTTGAGCTGCTGCTGCGGCTCCGGGCCAACCACCTCTGGCCGGCCATGCACGATGGTGACGGCGGGACCATCCCCTTCAATTGCTACGAGAAGAACAGGGTGGTGGCCGACGCGTATGCCATCGTCATGGGCTCCTCGCACATCGAGCCCATGCTGCGCAACAACATTGCAGGCGCGGAGTGGGACCGTGAATATCCCGGCGAGCCCTGGGACTATGTGACCAACAAGGAGCATATCTACACATACTGGGAGGACCGCGTCAAGGTTAACGGAAAATACGAGAATGTGTATACGATGGGCAAGCGGGGAAAAGATGACGAGGCTGGAAGCGACGTGACCGTGCCGGTGCTGGAGCGGATCATTGCCGACCAGCGCACCATTCTGGGGAAGTGGGTGGATCCGGATGTCACCCGCGTGCCGCAGGTGCTGATTGCCTACACGGAAGTGCTGGAGCTTTATAACAAAGGCTTGAAGCTTCCCGATGACGTTATTTTCTGCTGGCCGGATGACAACTTCGGGTACATCCGGCAACTGCCCGACGCCCGTGAGCAGAAGCGCTCCGGCGGCTCGGGTGTTTACTACCACATCCAGTGGCTCAACGGCGCCACGACGGCCTACACCTGGCTCAACACAACGCCGCCGGCGCTCATCTGGGAGGAAATGAGCAAGGCCTGGCACTACGGCGCGAGAAATCTCTGGGTGCTCAATGTCGGCGACATTAAGCCGGGCGAGATCGGCACCGAGTTCTTTCTCGACCTGGCGTGGGATCCGCAACGCTATCGCCACGACAACGTGCGCGATTTTCTTGTGAGCTGGGCCGCGCGCGATCTCGACCCGCGCTTCGCCGGCGAGATCGCATCAATCATGGAGGAATACTATCGCCTTGGCTTCACCCGCCGCCCCGAACATCTCGTGCAGGCCAGAGGCAAGAACCCGCTGCAATACTCGTGGTTCAGCCACACCCAGGCCAACGACGAGGCGATGCGGCGCGTGGACCACTATGACGCCCTCGCCCGCCGCGCCCAGGCGATTTACGGGCAACTGCCCACCGCCCGCAAGGACGCCTTCTTCGAGCTGGTGCTCTATCCGGTCGAATGCGCCAGCCTGATCAACCGCAAAGTCATCTTCGCTGACAGGAGCGCGCGCTACGGGGCCGAGGGCCGCGCCAGCGCCGGCGAGTATGCCGCCAAGGCCAGGGCCGCGGCTGAGCGCATCATCGAGCTGACGACACAGTACAACACCGGCCTCGTGACCGTCAGCAACAAGTGGAATCACATGCTCTCTCCGGCCCCCGGGCCGTGGGGCACCCAGTTCCGCCAATTCGAGATGCCGCCGCTCAGCGACTGCTCCGGCGAAGGTCCGCCGGCCTTGGGCGTGGCGCTCGAAGGCGGCGATCCGCAAGCCTTGTCCGGCTTGAGCGTCTATACCCAGGACAAGCGCTTCGTGGATCTCTACAACACCGGCAAGGGCGAAATCCGTTGGTCAGCGACCGCGTCGCAACCATGGGTCCGCCTCGATCTGCCCTCCGGCGCCTTTGTCACCGAGCAACGGCTGTGGGTCAGCGTCGATTGGGATCGCGCGCCCACCGGGGAAGCGCTTACCGCGGTGATCAACGTGACCAGCAGCGCCGGAAACAAACAGATCACCGTGCCGGTTTTCAAGCCCGCCGCGCCGCCGCGCGATACGGTCGCCGGTTTCGTGGAGAGCTACGGCACTGTCAGCATGGAGGCCGAACACTTCACCCGCAAGCAGAGCCGCAGTGGAGCCTCGTGGGAGGTCATCAAGGGCCTCGGGCGCTCGGGCGATTCGGTCGCCGTCTTTCCCCCGACCGTGCCCAGCCGTACGGAGCCGGCAGACATCACGACGAACAGCCCGGCGCTGGAATACGATCTCTATCTGTTTCATGCGGGCGAGGCGCGTTTGGACATCGATTGCCTGCCGACCAAGCCGGTCGCTCCGAAACGGGGCGTTCGCCTGGCGGTCAGCGTTGACAGGGGAGCCCCGCAGATTCTCACAGGAAAAGGCGGCGACGTGCTGGCCAACCTGCGGCGTGTCAGCACCACGGTGAAGATCGCATCCCCGGGTCCGCACACACTGACCGTGTGGATGGTCGATCCGGGCGTCGTGATCGACAAGCTCGTTCTGGATCTGTGACTGTTACCGTGTCAGTCCTCAATCGTTCCGGGCGGGGCGTTGTCGGGCTCTCGGCTCATGTATCAGGTGCTGGATGACGTTAAGACCGTTAAAGTCATTCGGCTCTGGACACACTACGAATGATTGGCGAACCCGGGCGCTTTGGCAACGGTTGCGCCGTGCCAAGCGTTCGACGCAGGTGGAAGAGAAAGCCCCGCCCGTTTGATGTCACGCCACGCAGCGGCCGAGGATCTCGACCGCGGTTACTGGTTCGAAGTGCAGATCCAGATCCGCGCCTGCTGCGGGGATCTCGGGCAGGCTGAGGTATCCGCGTTCCGTTGTACGCACAGGATCATTGCAACTCCGTGTTGAGATTCTACGCCGGGGTTGCTACTCTGGTTCCGATTTATGTGGATAAACGATATGGCCGGAGCGCTTGCGGGCAGACAGCTTATCCGCTGTTTGGGAGGCTGCCTGGCGGCCGTGCTTTTCACTGCGGGCTTGGCTGCGGCGGCCGCGCCGGAAGGCCGGGAGACGGTGAGCGTGGCCTTGGATGCGGACGGCCGCGCGTTCACGTTCGCCGCGCCGGGGACGATGGGCTTCCGCGGCGGCTTTTCGGCCACAGTCGTGATTGGCGGGCGGACGAAAGAACTCTGTTCGGCCGCAGGGGCGTTGATTGCGCCCGCAGCGCAGGCAACCGAGGACACGCCTTACGGTCAGGCCGGGGTGACCGCAGTGACGATGCGTTTTGCGGAAGAGCAGGTTGACCTGCTCTTCCGTCTCGGCCAGATACCCGGCGTGCCTGGTCTGCTGGCTCAGGCCGGCATCCGCAATGGCGGCAAGGCGCGCATCAACCTTGTTTCAATGACGCCGGCGGCTCTGGAAGGACGGGTCACGGGCGCTCCCTCGGAGTGGCTGGTCACGGAGCTGGACAAGAGCATCAAAGAAGCCCCCCCCGTTGTCGCGCTGGGCGAAATCAGCCAGCCGCTCAACGTTCGCGAGTACGGCGGCTTCTATCGCCAGGACGGCGCCGGTTTTCTTTTCGGGCCGGTGGGGACGCCGACCGCTTACGTGGACGCCCGCATCGCGCACGGCGGGGGCGGCAAGGTGTCGTTCCTTTACCGGGCGGACATGAGCAACGTGCGCGTGGCACCGGGCGAGACGAGATGGGGCCAGCAGGTGGTGTTGCTGATGGAGCCGCCGCGGACGGCGCTGGCGCGCTGGGCTGAATGGGTGGGCAAGACTCACAAGGCGCGGACGTCAAAAGGGGCCTTGTCCGGGTGGGGCAGTTGGTATTATCTCCATGAGCAGGTCAGCGGCAAAGATGTGCTGGCTGTCGCGGAGGAGGCGGCGAATTCGCCGGACCGGTTGCGGCCGGATGTCATCCAGATTGACTTAGGCTATAAAGACCCCTCCGGGCAGAAAGAAACCAATGACAAGTTTCCTGAAGGGCTGGCCTTTTACGCCAGGCGCATCGCCGACGCCGGTGCGAGCCCCGGCCTTTTCATCATGTCTGGGGGCTGGACTAATGTCGTCCGCCGTGCCCGGGAGGCGCAGCGAAGCGGGTTCAACTACCTGAAAATCTTTGTTACTGTCTGCAAGTTCCCGTCCGAGACAGCGACTCAGGAAACCCTTTTCGAGTCGATGCGGAAGGGGTTTTCGATGCTGAGAGAAGCCGCGGGCGAGAACACCTATCTGCTGTACTGCGGTCATGTGTCGGATCGCGCGGCGGTGGGTTTCGCCGATGCGTGCCGCACGGGTTGCGAAGCCGAGCGCGACACCTTGCGTCTCGCGATCGACGATGTGCTCCGTTCCTATGCGCTGAACGGCCGCTTGTTCGCGGTGGACAACGACGCCTACTACATGGGGACGGGGCTTCAGAACGTCAGCGAGATCAAGGGCGGCTGGCCGCTGGTCCGGACGTGGGCAAGCATGGTCGGGCTTTCCTGCGGCGCGGCGTTCACGTCCGACCCGTGGCACTGGCAAAGCTTCAAGCCCTACTGGCGCAACGTCGAGACGATGACTCCGCCGGCGAAGGAGCGGACGGAGGTGCTGGACCTGTGCACGAGCCGTGAGTGGCCGCGGCTGGTCGGCCGTGTGACCCGGCCCTGGGGCGACTGGGCCGTGGCTTTGTTGTGGAATCCCGGCGACACCGAACGGGACGTCACGCTCGATTTCGCGCAGGCGGGGCTTGATCCTCACCGCCGGTATGCCGTATGGTCGTTCTGGGATGAGCGCTACCTCGGCGTGGCTCAAGGCTCGTGGACAACCCCGCGGCTGGCGCCTTCCGCCTCTCAGCACCTCTGCTTCACTGATCTGGACAGCACGCCGAACCGTCCGGTGCTGATCGGATCCGACCTTCATGTTTATTGCGGGGCGGCGGAAATCAAGCACGTCACCGCGTTGCAGGGAGGGATGGAGATCGAGTTGACCGATGCCGGCGCCCGGGCCGGCAAACTGTTCGTGTACAGCCGCCGGCCGCCGGTGCTGAGAGCCATGGCGGGGTGCAAGGTCACCGGGATCGACAGCGCCGGCGAGAATGTCTGGCGGATCAACCTGAAAGACCGGGAGCGCGGAAAACCGCAGCGGATCGAGCTTGAGATTTTGTTGCCGTTCACCCGGCAGACGTGGTTTTGGCTGCTGATTGCGGTCGTGACGGGCAGCCTGCTGTTTGCCGCGTGGCGCTACGTGGCCTGGTCCCGGGCGCAGCTTGCGCTGGCCCGGCTGGAGCGGCAGACGATACGGCAACAGGAGCGGGCCCGCATTGCCCGCGACATTCACGACGATCTGGGCGCAAGCCTGACCCAGATCGCCTTGATGCTCGAGCGGGAGGAAGAGTTTCCGGAGGCGCACCGGGGCCAGCCCCGCTGGCAGCGCATTGCCGGCAAGGCCCGCGCCTCCGTGCATGCGCTCAACGAAATCGTCTGGGCCGTCAACCCGGACAACGACAACCTGTCCAAACTGGTGGATTTCGTCTATGGCTTCAGCGAGGAAATCTGTCAGTCGACGGGGCTGCGCTGTTTCCGCGACGTGCCCGTTCTGTTGCCCGTGCGGGCCTTGACATCGGAATTCCGGCACAGCCTCTTCTTAGCCGTGAAAGAGGCGCTTAACAACGTCATCAAGCATGCCCGCGCCACCGAGGTCTGGCTCCGGGTGCGATGGGCGGAGGACGAGTTGCAGATCGAGATCGAGGATAACGGGCAGGGGTTTGACGCCAGCCAGGGACGGCTGCTGGGCAACGGGTTGAAGAACATGCAGGCCCGGCTCAGCGGTCTGGGCGGCCGGACGGAGATCGTCAGCCGTCCCGGCCTGGGCACAAGAGTCACTTTCGTCGTCCGCTTGCCAAGCCCGGGATAAACTTCTATTCTTACTGCCACATGAGTGTGCCTGTCAAAGTCGCGATTGTCGAAGATGACGAGGGGTTGCGCCTCGAGCTGCAGGAGCTGGTCAGTGACGCGCCGGGCTTCCGCTGTACCCGGACCTATCCCGACGCCGAAAGCGCCCTGCGGGAGATTCCTGCCCGGCCGCCCGACGTGATCCTGATGGACATCAATCTGCCGGGCATGTCGGGCATCGAGTGTGTGCGCCGCCTCAAGCAGGCGCTTTCCGGCCTGCGGGTGATCATGCTGACGGTCTATGAAGACAGCGACACGCTGTTCAACGCGCTTCAGGCCGGCGCGGACGGCTACATTCTCAAAAGGACGCCGCGCAGCCAGCTGCTGCAGGCCCTGCGCGAGCTGTGCGCGGGCGGGGCGCCCATGTCCGGGGCCATGGCGCGCAAGGTGATCGGCTACTTCCAGCAGATCCGGCAGACGCCGGCCCCCGCCCGGAGCCCAGCCCAAGGCCCTGCGGACATGCAGGACCTGACCTCGCGGGAATTGGAAGTGCTCTCCGCCATCGCCCGGGGCCTCTCTGACAAAGAGATTGCCCAGGCCTTCGGCATCGCTAACGACACGGTACGCAAGCACCTGCAGCGGGTTTACGACAAGCTTCACGTCCACACCCGCACCGAGGCGGCGCTGAAGTACGTCGGCAAGTCCTGACCGATCGTTTCATGCGAACTGCAATTCTGCGACGTGGCGGACATGGGGAATTGAACCGCTGCAGAGTTCCTTGTAAATGTCCTTCAGGTTCTCCTTGAGTTCGTCCAACGTCTCGCCTTGCGACATGTAATCAGGGTATTCCTCAAGGTGGCCCAGCCACATCTCATCCTCTTGCCAGTAAACATAACGCATTGAGTTCATGCAAATAGGATAGCCGGATTCGCGCCGGTTTTCAACCGTTCTTCCCCCACCCCAAAAATGTCCTGAAAAAAAGAGTCCTTGCCCTCCAAAGGCTTAAGCCTGATAATTTTTCGCTGGAGGTTTCATATGCCTGAACTCTGCAGGTTTTTTGGAATTGTGATTGTCGTCTTCTTTGACGAACACAATCCCCCGCACTTTCATGCGAAGTACGGCGGCGAATCGGTGAGCATCGAAATCGAATCGTTGCGCATTCTGGACGGAAACTTTTCGCCACGAGCGTTAGGTCTCGTGATGGAATGGGCGGCGATGCACCGAAAAGAGCTTTCACTTGCATGGGATGCAGTAAGCCACCAGCGCACACCGGAGAAAATTGAACCTTTACGTTGAGAAGGGAGTTAAAACATGATCAGAGAAGTCGTGTCTGCAAAACACCTTTGTGGTTACAAGGTCGAATGCGTTTTTGATGACGGCGCATGCGGCACAGTCGATTTTTCCCGACATCTCGCGCTGGGGGGTGTGTTTGATAATTTTCATGATTTAGCTTTTTTCAAAAACTTCAAAGTGGACCGTGAGATTGGCACCTTGGTGTGGGGTGACGGATTAGTGGATGTCGCCCCGGAGACGCTGTACGAGTGCGCCACAAAACCAAATTGATGGCGGAGGGAGCAACTTTTTGAACCGCGAATGGTGCGAATTGAGCGAATGAAGGGGGCGCATTATTCGCGCTGATTCGCGTGATTAGCGGTTAACTCCCAACCCCCAACTCCTAACTTCTAACTTCTCCTTTGACTTCTTCCCAGAGGCAGTGGACGGCCTTGTCTTCAAAGCCGCCGGCGGCCAGCAGGATGACGGGCCGGGGGTCGGCGAGGTAGGGCTCGTAATAGCGTCGCGCCTTGAGCTGCGCCAGCGCCTCCTCGGCGGAACCGAGCTTGAATTCGATGACATAGATGGCCTTTGGGGTCTTGATCACGGCATCGATGCGCCCTTTATCCGTGTGCGACTCCACGATGATCTCCCCGCCGGTGGCTTGCAGGACGGCGAAGAAGATCGAGTGGTAGTAAGCCTCGCGGTTGACGTGCAAGTCGTAAGGAATGGCTGCGAAAAGCGCGACTATGGCTCGCTCGAAACGCGGACGGTCGCCCGTGCGCAGGGCCGCCAACATAATGGCGGCTGAGGTCTGCCCGTCGGCGCTGTCCGGTCCGCAGAAGTGTCCCAGCATCATGCCGAACCAGGCCTCGCGTACTTCGGCGTTGGGGAAGCCCAAGGTAAAAACGTCCTCACTGAAGTTCTTGATTGTTAAATAGCCCGACTGCCAGAGCAGCGGCACAGGCTTGGGCTGGGTGATGTCGAAGAGCAAGGAGATGTTCGTGGTCTCGATGCCT
>CAZXVN010000230.1:0-1885 GCA_964643945.1 uncultured Lentisphaeraceae bacterium
ACAGGGGCCGCTCTCCGCGCGCGTCCCCTCGGTCGGTTGCGCCCTACGAAGGGCGCGGGGCTTGAAACCTCTTCCCCCCTCCTCTCCCACCTTTTCTGCGTGTCGCGCCCTACGCAGGGCGCGTGGATTGAAACTCGGGCGCGGCCCGCTCGGTGGTCCAGGCCATGTCGCGCCCTACGCAGGGCGCGTGGATTGAAACCAAAATGGCACCGCCAAGCCCCGGTTTATGTGACGTCGCGCCCTACGCAGGGCGCGTGGATTGAAACGGGGTCTGGATCTCCTCCTGAGTAGACTGTATTCCGTCGCGCCCTACGCAGGGCGCGTGGATTGAAACCCTGAAGCGGGGGTCGAGATCGCCAAAGTCACCCGTCGCGCCCTACGCAGGGCGCGTGGATTGAAACACCAAGGCGTCCATCGGAACCCAGTGCTACGTCGTCGCGCCCTACGCAGGGCGCGTGGATTGAAACTTCTTTGTTGTGGCTATGCTGGTGATGACCGTTCGTCGCGCCCTACGCAGGGCGCGTGGATTGAAACGCATAAGGGCTGGGCTTGCGGGCCGATACGACCGTCGCGCCCTACGCAGGGCGCGTGGATTGAAACATCAAACGTCAGTATAGTCAATAAAGTCAGCAGTCGCGCCCTATGCGAGCGCGTGTGGGAAGCGCAATCTGTAAATATAGTCATGGATAAAACTACGGAAATCAAAGTCATTCTGCTGGCCGATTGTAGGTTCTATGACTTAAGAGAAGATGTCCGCATACTTACAATGGCTTCTGTGTTCACGGAAATGTGTAAACATGCTTTCGCAATCGGTCACAGCGAACAACTGTTTTTTTTGCCCTTGTATAATGTTCAGGATTAAACTACGATTAACGCATTATTTTTTGGCCGTTCTTCGGCGCGGTCACATGAAAGGGGATCAGTTGCATGAGCAAGATGACGTCGGTGGTCACGGAAATCTGTAAACGTTACGGCAATTCCCGCGCAAGGCTCATGGACATTGTGCGCGATGTGCAGCAGGAGTTGGGCCACGTCCCGCGCGAGGCGTTTGAGTTAATCGCGAAAAACGCCCACACACACCGTGTGGAGGTCGAAAGTGTGATCTCCTTTTATGCTTTTCTTTCCACGCAAAAGAAAGGTGAATGGGTGATCCGGCTTTGCGACGACATCATCGACCGCCATCAGGGTGGCGAGGCGGTTGCCGAGGCGCTGAGCAAAGCGCTGGGCATCGGCTTTGGCGAGACCACGGCCGACGGAAAAATCACCTTGGAAAAAACCCCCGCCATCGGAATGAGTGATCAGGCCCCAGCCATGATGGTGAACGATGTGGTGGTGACCCATCTCACACCGGAGCACATTCCGGGCATCATTGCGAAACTGCAGCAAACAACTGACGCTCAATCGCTGGTGGAGGTGTATGGAGACGGCAACAATGCACATAAGCTGATCCGCTCGATGGTCTGTAACAATATCCGCGAAAGCGGCGCGGTGCTTCTTTCTGATTACAAGCAGGAAAGAGGGCTGCGCAAGTCGCTGACAGGAACCCCCGACGACGTGATTGCCGACATTAAGGCGTCGGGGCTGCGCGGGCGGGGTGGCGCGGGGTTTCTGACGGGCCTCAAATGGGGACTGACCCGCCAGTCGCCCGGAACTCAAAAGTATGTGCTTTGCAACGCGGATGAAGGCGAGCCGGGAACTTTCAAGGATCGCGTGTTACTCACGGAGCGGGCGGATCTGATGATCGAGGGCATGACCATTGCCGGTTACGCCATTGGGGCTGAAACCGGCATTGTCTATCTGCGTGGGGAATACGCGTATTTGCGCCCTTATCTCGAAGACGTCTTGAACCGGCGTCGCGCAAACAATCTGCTGGGCAACAGCATCC
>CAZXVN010000231.1:0-9055 GCA_964643945.1 uncultured Lentisphaeraceae bacterium
ATGGCGGTTCATTTGCCCCTGAGTTTGTCCAGTACGCGCTTGCCGTAATCCCCCGCCTGGCCCGCCGACCTCACCGACGACGCCATCCTCGAACGCCTCCTCGCCCTCAACCTCGATTGTGCTCACGCAGCAGGCATGACAACCCGATCAGGGTAACTGTACTTACTCCACCGGACTCAAGCGCAACGCAGTGACTCGGATATTCTTACCGTCAGCGCCCGTGGGGCCGAAAACGAGGTGCTGTGCACCGGGTTTCGGAAAGTCGATGACGCCGACGCGGTAGGTGCGAAAGCGCGGTAACGCGCCGCCGAACGCTGCCCGCTTTGCACGCTCACCCGTGTCGATCAGCGGGAAGGTCAGGTCCGTGCCGCCGCAGCTCACGTGCCACTCGGAATAATCGTCCTCGGCCGGGCAGGTGTACTCCACATCGAGATAGAACGAGCCGGGAGCGACCGTGCGGAACGCCCACGCCGCTGATCGCTCTTCGCCCTGCCAACCGCCGACGCACTCGGCGTGTTTCCAGTCGCCGAACTTTTCCATCCAGTCGACCGCCTTGACCTCGCACCCCTTCAGCGCGGCCACGCCGACCTCCAGCGTGTTGCGGCAGCCGTTGAGGATGTAGGCGTCGCGGCTCGCCTCAGCCGGTCCCGACAGCTCAAACGTAACGACCGGAATAAGGGCGTCGGGACGGCTCAGCGGCAGCGTAACCGTCACACTCTCTTCCGATCTAATTACGGCGAGCTTCCCTGCGCCAGCGAGACGGGCGCTCTTCACCTTGGACCTGAGGCCGGGCACGGTAAGCTTGCCGTCGGCAGGCCACTGGAACACATGCAGAAAGAGCGTGTTACCGCGCCGCGTGCATTCGCCCCAGGCCAGCGGGCCGAAGGGGGTCGGCTCGGCCCCGTGGATGGCGTCTTCATGCGCGTGCACCCACTGGCCGACCTCGCGCAGGATGCGGGCCGACTGCTCCGGAATGCGCCCCGTTCCGTCGGGGCCGACGTTGAGCATGTAGGTGCCGCCGCGGCTGACCACGCGCACGAGCCGCTCGGCGATCTCGCGCGGGCTCTTCCAGTTGCGGTCATACCAGGCGTAGCCCCACGTGTCGTTGGCCGTGTCGGGCGTCTCCCACAGGCCGGGACGCGGCAGGCGCGGGATCTCCTGATCGCCGAGCGTGTCGTAGTCGCCGAGGCCGTTGCCGATGCGGCTGTTGACCAGGCACTGCGGCTGGAGCCGGTGCACGAGGTCTACGAGCATCTTCGACTCGGCAGGCGTGATCGGCCCCGGCGTGTCGAACCACACGCCCGCGATCGGCCCGTAACCGCGCAACAGCTCCTCGACCTGCGGGACGGCTTTGCCCTTGAGATAGTTCTGGAAATTCGCCTCTGAGGGCTTGAAGTCCCAGTCGTTGCCGACCGCGTCGCGCTCGTGCCAGTCCTGCGTCTGCGAGTAATAGAACCCGAACCGAAGCCCGCCCGCCTGGCAGGCGTCAGCGAGTTCCTTCAGGGGGTCGCGCTTGAACGGTGATGACTCAACGATGTTGTAAGAGCTGGCCGCAGATTTGAACATGGCGAAGCCGTCGTGGTGCTTCGCGGTGATCATGATATGCCGCATGCCGGCGTCCTGCGCCAGCTTCACCCACTCCTTTGCATCGAACCCGGTCGGGTTGAACCGCCCGGCCACCTTCTCGTATTCGGCAACGGGGATCTGCGCCCGCCGCATGATCCACTCGCCGATGCCGTACTGGGTCTTGCCGTTCCACTTCCCGCCCAGTTCGGAGTAAGGGCCCCAGTGGATGAACATCGCGAAGCGTGAGTCCTTGAGCCACGCGCCGCGGACAAGGTCTGTTTTCGAACCGTCGCCCGAGCCCCACATGTCGGCGGAGGTGCCGTCCAGCGCCGCCGGTTTCTCTGCCGCCCCTATCGTGTTGCCTGTCAGCACAAGCCCACAACAGGCGGCTATAATCATTCCGAGTCTTTTCATCCGGCCATCTCCTTTTTTCTCATCTATGCCTTCACTTGGCTGTGGCCGCCAGCATGGACGGTAAAACGGAAAGGAAATGATAGCTGCCGCTGCCCACTTCGAAAACCCGTTTATCCTTCTCACTTCGCAGCAATCTGACAGCGTCGGATTGCTCTGCCGGCCGGCCATTTTCCATAACGGCGGAACCCTCTGCCGCCGGCACATACACCGTCGCCGTGGCGTTCACGGGAATCGTCACCTCCAGATCGAGCTTCCCGTCACCAACCCTCCACGCCGTCGCAATCCGGCCCTGAATCGAATCGTAGCTGGTCTTCGCCCATGCCAGACCGGGGCGAATCACCGGCTGGATGATCATCCGCTTGTAACCCGGCGTCTCCGGCCGGATCCCGCCGACATGCCCGAAAATGAACCCGCCGACCGCACCGTGGGCGTAATGGCTCAGGGAGTTCATCCAAGGGTCGGCCAAACCGCCCGCTTCCGGACGATAACTTCCGAAGTGCTCCCAGATCGTCGTCGCGCCGACCGTCACCGGGTAGAGCCATGACGGATATCTTTCATTCAAAAGCAACTTGTACGCAATATCCTCCCGACCGGCCAATCCCAGCGCCTGCAGGATGCACGGATTACCCATGAAACCTGTCGTAATTTGCCCTTTATCCTGTTTAACTCGGTCATTGAAGCGTTCACTAACCAGGGCCTTCTTATGATCAGGCACGAGCCCCATACTGAAGGCTAGGGCATACCCGCACTGGGTATCCTGATTCTTCGGACCTGTCTCGCCAAATTGCACGCGCCCATTGGCATCAATCAACTTTTCGGAAAAGGCCGTGGCCGTCTTCTTCGCCAGTTCATCATACATAGCCGCATCAGTATTTTCTCCGATCGCCCGCGCCATCTCGGCCATCGCCTGAGCATTCGCAGCCAGATAGGCGGTTCCGACAATCACTGCATTCGGCTTGACGCTTCCTGCACTGGCATGATCCGTGTGCCCTATCCGCCAGCCGCGCCCTTTTTTATCTTGCCCTCCGCGAGTTCCGTCTGAATCCGTCGTGCTAATAAGCTGATCCATCGCACGCTTCATGGACGCATAATGCTCCTTGATAACCTTCGTATCCCCATACTCCCGGTACATCCTGAAGGGGCAAAGGATTCCCGCATCAGACCAGCCAACGTTCGGGCCGCCACCCGGGCCGTAATAGGGAGCATGGTCGGCAAACCAGCCCTCAGGCATTTGTGCGCCCGCAACATCGACGAGCCACTTGTTGAAAAATGGTGCCATATCAAAGTTGTAAACAGCGGCAGGCATGAAGAAATTCATGTCACCGGTGTAACCGCAACGCTCGTCACGTTGATTGCAGTCGGTCGGAATGCCCATCACGTTCGCCCGTTGTGACCACTGAATGTTTTCAACCAAGCGGGTGAGTAAGGGGTTGGAACAAGTGAACTCGCCAGTTTTACGGAAACCGGTATGAAAAACGATGCCAGCGACCTCATCCACAGTCGGTTTTTTGGGCAACCCGTTAATCTGCACATACCGGAAACCATGATAGGTGAAATGCGGCTCGAAGATTTCCTCGCCGTCGCCCCGGCAGAAATACCGGTCGACCTGCCGGTCGCCTTTCCCGAAATGCCCGGCCCGCAGGTTGTCCGTGTAAACCGTCCCGTCAGGATTCAGCGCCTCGTTGTGTTGCAAGGTCAGCTTCGTTCCGGCGGGGGCATCGATCTTCAGCCGGGTCCAGCCACTGAAAATCTGCCCCATGTCGGCGACATAGACGCCGGGCCGTGGCTCGGTAATGGCCACGGGCTTGATTTCCATTTCTTTCCGGATCGGCTCACTGCGTTGCGCTACAAGCTTTTCAACCTGAAAATCCAACTTGTCGGGTTTTTCTTTCTGCACACGAACGACGGCCGGACTCCATTTCGAGTCGTCAAAGCCGGGAGAATCCCAGCCCGGCATTTCCCGGCGGGCGTCGTAGATCTCACCCTCGTAGATGCCGGCAAAACGAACCGGCCCCTCCGTCGTGCCACGCCATGAAGCATCCGTGGCAACCACGTCCTTGCTGCCATCTTCATATTCCACGTCAAGCTGCGCAAGCAGGCTGGGATCCTTCCCGTAAATGGACCGTAAGGTCTTTCCCCAGAACATCCAGCCGCCGCAATACCAGCCATTCCCGAGTATGGCACCCATCGCATTCTTCCCGGATTTGACCATGCCGCTCACATCGTAAGTCTGGTATTGGACATGCTTGTTATAATCTGTCCATTCCGGAGCCAAGAGGTGATCGCCGACGCGTTTGCCATTGATCCGGAACTCATAGAGTCCCAGGGCCGTTACCGTAAGAGCGGCATGCCGGATGTTTTTTGCTGCGTTGAACTCCTTGCGCAACTGCCTCGGAATGGCCCAGCGCTTCCTCTCCTTGAGCCCTTCGGGCGTATCCAGATACATGGTGCCTGAAGGGAGATAAATATCGCCGAGCCGATTGGCCGTCGGTGTCTCCAGGATACACGGTTTGCCGTTGTACTCGTACTCGACAGCCAGATGTTGCCTTCCACGCCCGGGATCGACCCCGAGGGCATTTGTAGTAAGTGTGGCACCCAGCGTCCCCTTATCAATCATGCCGTTTAACTTCTCGGCAAGATCCACTGCCTTGGCTTTATCATCTGCGCTGTAGATGGCCTTCTTGATCACCAATTTGCCTTCCGTGATCTCATGGTCGAAGGCGTCTTCTGGAATGACGTGTTCAAGCCCGATCCATTTCGCCTGCCAGTCCGCAGGCTTGAGCAGCCCTATCGTCCAATACGCCGACCTGCTCCACTCCGAACCGTGAACCGTGAACCATGAACCTCTCAAACCTGCGTCCGTCCACACCCTCACCTTCCAATGACAGCGCATCTTTGATGACAGCGGTTTCCCCGCATACGCAATCTGGTTCTGTTGATCCGACGCCACCTTGCCGCTATCCCACAGATCACCCTTGTCTTTCTTCAAGTACGCTTCCGAACTCGCGACGAGAATCTGATAGGCCGTCTGCTTGATCCCCCGTGCCTCGGAATCCGGTCTGCTCTCCTCGATCACCCAGTTCAGCCGCGGCTTTTCCGCGTCAATCCCCAGCGGGTTCGTCAGATACTCGCAACGCAAATGCCGCACTTCTGCAGCCTGCAGATGTATCCCGCAATGCACAGCGAACGTCAGTATTAAAACGCCAAGCGGATTTAATGGCTTGTGATGAATCATGTTTCCTGCCCTCCTTTTCTGTATTCTGAATGATCCGGCAACTCGAAACCGTGCCGCTTCACCAATCATCGGTCCTGAACGGCGAGGCCGGGAGCCCCTCTTGATTGTAGAGCCACGGCCCTTGGGGATTAATCGTGTAGCCGAAACGAACCGCCACGGGGCTGCCGAGCCCGCTGGCGGAAACCACGAGCTCCGAGCCCTCCACTGCAGCATCGGCCCAGCGCCATTGTTTGTCCGCTCCGGCGATCGCCACCCATTTCAACGTCCCGGCCTTCACGCGTTTGGGCGGCTCCGTCGCCGTCTTCTCGCCGATGAACAGTCCGTTTCCGGCGTAATCGAAACGGATGCGGATCTTGTCGCCTTCGATTTTTATGCTCCTGTAGACCGGCCCGCTGTCAGCCACGGGTTTCCCATACGTGCGGGCCAAGGCGAGCAAGGCCAGACGGCGCCCCACGTCCAGCTTGTTGGCCGGGTGAATACTTTTCTCGTCTCCGACATCGATGGTCACGGCCATGCCGGTATGGGGAACGCGCTGAGACACCTTGAGCTGCGCCTCGCGAACCATGGCCCACCCGTCGCCGCCCTGAGGCAGGCGCTGGGACAGCGTATAGCCCGGCAATTGTACAAAGTAGAAGGGCGCATCGTCCTGCCCCCACAGGCGACGCCAGCCGCCAATCAGGGCGGTCATCTTCTGGACATACGTTTCATTCTCGTTCGCATTCCCCTCGCCCTGATACCAGAGGAAGCCACGGATCGGATAGGGCGACATCGGATGAATCATCCCGTTGAAAATGGTGGTCGGTTTCAGCCACTGCCGGGGGTTGGCGGAAAGCCACGGTTCCGGCACCGGTGCCGGAAAACGCGTGCCAGCCGCGACAGCCGCCTCAGCCTCGGGAAGCCATTGCTTGAGCGCCTCAAAATAGGCGTGATAACGCTTCCGACCCTCTTCCGTGGTACTGATATAGGCATCGACTTTCGCCGATAGCGCCTTCAACTCGGGAACAGAACGGAAACCGTCGGCAGAGATCCATTGCTCGATCTTGGTTCCGCCCCAGGTCGCATTGATGATGCCAACCGGAACATCGAGCGCCCGCATCAGCTCCCGTGCGAAATAGTAACCCGCCGCCGTGTAGCTGCCGCAGGTGTCCGGCGCGCAAACGGTCCAGTCGCCGCCGGGTTTGTCATTGGGGATGAAAGGGTCAATATCGTAGCGGTCCGGTCTGGCGAATTTCCAGTCCCCGCGCGGCAGGTCGTCCGCCGGAAACGCGGCGGACTCGTTCATGACCTTGAGATGACGGATCGCCGGATAGGTTGCCTTCACGCGCTCCGCCTGGAAGTCCTGCGAGGCGAGCAGCTCCATCTCCATGTTGGACTGTCCCGATACGACCCACACCTCACCGACCAGCACATTCGTGAATACCCGCGTGGTTGCGCCCTGCACAATCAGTTCGGCGGGCGTCTTGCTGGCGGGCAGAGGATCCAACAGCACCCTCCACCTGCCGTCTGCTCCGGCTGTCGCCGTCTTCTTTTGTCCGGCGAAGCCGACCGTGACGGACTGTCCCTTGTCCGCCCACCCCCAGATCGGCACGGGCTTTTCGCGCTGCAACACCATGTTGTCGCCGAAAACCCGGGCGAGGCGCTCGCCCGCAGACGCCGCGGAGATCAAACACGCGAAGCACAACAGTGCACCGCACATGACTTTACTGTGTCTCATTTGGAATCCTCCCTTGTCCACTGCATGTTCATTCGCTTCCTCCTGAATACAGATCGATCAAAGGGTTTGCGACCTCTGACGACAGCAAGACCACTTTCTCGTCTGCCTTTAACTGATGCGTCTGAAACGCGCCTCCGTTGACCGACCATGCGATCACTGGATAATGCGGGGGGGTCATCACTTTCATATGGTCCATGTCCACCCGTAACGCCACCCGCCGCGTCCAGGTTCCGCACCGTAAGCCCGCTGACATGGCGGGCATAGAGGACGCTCGACGGCAAGACCCCGAAGAAGAACTGCTCGGGATAACGCGCCACATCCTCCGGCACCACGCGCGCCGCATCCGCTGCCGTCCCGCCGCCAGGAAAGCTGATCTTGATATTCTCAAGCAAAACGTCCTCGACCCGATGCCCGGGAATCCCGGTGATCATGACCCCCTGCCGGTCACGCTGGTCTCCCGTAACCGTCACCCGAATATGGAGAGGCGCGACAAAGAAGTCTCCACTTGCCGGCAACTTCGCGTCTTTAACCGCTAATCACGCTAATCAGGCGAATAACACGACCATTCATTCGCTCAATTCGCAATATTCGCGGTTTCAAACAGTTACCCCTTCGTTTGTTCCCGTGCTGCGGGCGGCAGGCTTGTCTACTTGAAAAGCTGAAACTCCCAGACGTGGAACTTCCCTTTGGCCTTGGACGTGAACACAAGCTGTAGCTCCTGCGAGGTTGTCGGCGGCAGCGGGATGGTTTGCCGACCAGAAGGCTTTTCAAGGGAGGCAAGGGATTTCCACTCCGTCCCCATCTTCGCCTTGACCTCGACGCGGTCAAGTGCGCCTTCGCTTTCAATCGCCGCGCTGCTGAACGCGGTCGGCTTCTCAAGGTCAATGCTGACGACCACTTCGCCTGCGCCGGGATCCGGCACCCAGGAGGTCAGCCGGCAGTTGTCGAACATGTAGCCCGGGCCACACGGGTTGTGCCACCACCTCTTCGGCGGCGCGTCACATTTCGTCACCTTCGCCAGCGCGTGCTTCTGATGCTTGCCCCAGCCCAGCAGCAGCGTGTCAGGATCCTTGACGTCGATCGGCTTGATGTCGAAGGCGTTCCCTTCGACCGTCAGCTCGATGATCGTGTCGATCTTCTGCTTGTCTTTCGGGTCCACCTTCACGCTCAGCGCATCTGCGGTCTGCCGCACGTCAACCTTGCCGCCGGTCAGCAGTTTGCTTCCAAGGATCTTCACGGGCAAAGGCGGCAGGGTCAGGGTGTCGCCCTGGAACGTCAGCGCATGCAGGAAGACCTTGTTCCCGTTGAGCGTGCAGACGCCCCAGTAGCCCGGCTTGTACGGCCCGCCCCGCGTGCCGTAGAAGGTGTCGCCGTAGCGCTTGAGCCAGTCGCCGGCCTCCTTCAGCCGGTCGATCTGCCGCTCCTCGAAGTTGCCTTGCGGCGTGGGCGCCACGTCGAGCAGGAGGTTCCCGTCGCCGCCTGCGGAATAGAGCAGCATGCCCATCACCTCACGAAGCGTCAGCAGCAGACCGTCCGGCTTATAGCCCCACTGGCCGTCCACTAGGCACGTGCAGGACTCCCAATACCCACCTCGCTCGAATTTGCCGATCACCTGCTCCGGCGTCTGGAAATCGCCCGCCAGCCGGGTCAAATCGAAATTAGGCCGAGGGGTCCTTGCCTGCAACGGTCCAATCCGCCCATTACACAGAATGTCGGGCTGACTCTTCAGGATAATCTCGGCCATCTTCGGATAATCCCAGTCCGCCCAGTCGCCGCCCATGCTGTCGAACCAGATGATATCCACTTTGCCGTAATTGTTGAGCAGTTCCTGCAGGTGGCCGTGGAAGATCTCAAGGTACTTCTTGTTGCCATCCACCAGATAACTCGGCTGATACCAATCGCGGGGGGAGTAATAAATGCCGAATTTGAGCCCGGCTTCGTGGCAGGCCTCCGATAATTCCTTTACTATATCGCGTTTGAATGGCGCGCTCATGATGGAATAATTGGTGAATTTTGTATCCCACATGGCAAATCATCCATGATGCTTGGTAGTGAAAACCATATACTTCATCCCGGCATCTTTTGCAATTCTTACCCATTCCTTTGCATCAAACTTAATTGGGAGA
>CAZXVN010000232.1:0-12990 GCA_964643945.1 uncultured Lentisphaeraceae bacterium
TGATACCAGATCGCGCCTTTGATCCCATAACGGATCAGCGGATGGATCTTGCCGTAATACAGGCAATGCCAGGCCGAGGGATAACTTCCATCGTCCTTATACTCGGCCGGCAGACCGGTCACGGCTGGCAGATCCTTCACACTGGCCAGCCCGGCCGGCGAGATCCAGGGCTCGATACGCGTGCCGTTCCAGGCCGTCTTGATCAGGCCGATGGGAACGCCGGTGTCCAACTGCAGCTTGCGGCCGAAATAGAGTCCAACAGCCGTGAAGCGGTTGCCCGTGGCCGGCTTGCAGGGAAGCCAGGTCGCGCTCTCTTCCGACGTCCCGTTCCCGCGGTTGATGAGGAGATCGGACACAGGGCGCATGGACGGTTGATTGGCCAGATGGCACTGGCGCAACAGCGGCACATCGAAGTCCTTCTCGTCATACGGTTGGGGATCAAGGGCATTGTGGTAGGCGCCAGGGGTGAAATCCATGTTGGACTGGCCGCTGCAGATCCAGACATCGCCCACCACCACATCCTTGAGGGTCAGCGTATTCTTGCCCGTCACAGTCATCGTGGCCGAGTTCGTGCACGCCTTCATGGCGGCGAGCTTGACGCACCAGGTGCCCTCTTTGTCGGAAATCGCCGACTGAGTCTGCCTCGCGAAGGCGACCGTCACCTTCTCTCCAGGTTCCGCCTTGCCATAAACCGACACGGGGATGTCTCTTTGCAGAACCGCATGGTCGGCAAAAATCGGACTGAGCGTGACGTCCGCACAGGCGGACACTGCCGCGAGCAATAGGACTGCTAGAACTGATGGTGTCTTCATGTTGTTTATGCCTTTTTGTTTTACTTATCCTTCTGTAGATTCAACGTAACTGGGCCAAGCAGTCCTGCGGTTGTCTTGCCGCGATACTGCGTCGGCACTGTTGTGTAATGGTTTGCCAGTGTATTGCGTACCAGAATCTCGATCCGGTTCTCACCGGGTTTGACCAACGACGTGATGTCGAACCGCCATGGCGGCGACACCCGAATCCCGGCGGGCTGGCCATTCACCCGAACTTCGGCTGACCGTCCACCTTGATCGGAGTGGGCGTAATTGATCTGGATACCCGATACGGCCATGCCGGCCATCTGTTCGAGTTGCCAGCCGATGCGTTCCTTCGTCAACGGATCACCGAGCCACCAGTAGAATGGCACGGTCCCAAACCCCGGCGGCGGCTTCTGAAATCCAGGCAACACATTGAGGTCCGGCGCACGGTTCGCCTGTCCCACCGCCCAGGCCGGCACCGAAGGCACCTTCGCCGGGTCGCTAAACCCAAGGTCACCGGCATGAACGCCGACAAGAGAGAGGTGTGCCCAGACCAGCAAGCTGATTGCCAGCCTCAACACCTTCAACTGCCCTAACGTCAACACGCATATTCGCTTCATACTGTTACCTTTGACAGGATCAATTAGTAATGCTTCACAGAGAAGTCGTCCCTGGCCAGCGTGAGCATGAAGACCGTCCCGAATATGAATGACGGCTCGCCAGAGTTTACGACCAGATCGTCGACAAATCCTTACCCCTCGAAGGCCACATGGGCGATGCTGGTGAGGTTCGTCCCCGCCGTCCCCGCGCGCCGCGCGGCCGAGAGGAACCAGGTGCCGCCCGTGGAAAACATAGAGGTTGGAACAACCCAAGACCTGTCCCACTGTGCGTTGGTTTGTAGTACCGGCAACGTAACCCGGTCGGCCCGGCGGTCCGACCCTACCCAACACGCCTTCTCTCTTATCCCACACTTCGACGTTCAACGTTCGACGTTCACGAAACAGGGTTATGGATCGTTCTCGATCCATAACCCTGATTCTCACCCTCGCCCTCTGGGAGAGGGCCGGGGTGAGGGTTGCGGGTTCCGACCGCATTAGAAGAGCAGGATGATCGTGCCTTGCGGCGGCTTGTAAGGGACGCCGAACACGATCATATCCGAGACTTGCACATCGCTGCCTCCAACAGTCGTTGGGAAAAGCACGCGATAGCTGGTGTAAGCGGTCTTGTTGACGACACTCACCTTATTGCCTGCCGAATATGCCGGTGTGGTATCCAAGCCTGCGGTCCCCGAATAAAGCAGCGTCCAATTGGCTCCCGACAGCAAATCGGTTCCAGTGGCAAAAGAACCCTCGATGGTCATGGTCTTGGGTCTACGCCCAGGTTCATCCGCCGTGGAAAACCGGATGCCTTGCATGGTGACTGCGGCTGGCAGCGTCACATAGAAACCCGAATTGCCACCATTGGCTACGCCCCAGTTTTGGAGCCAAGAGGTACTCGTGTTTCCATCCGTCAGGACGGAAAAACCCGCGCCGCCAGTTGTAGAATACGTGCCCAAGGCTGGCCAACCAACGCTCGTCGCCAAAGTTCCATTGCCGCCTGCCACCGTGTCATACACGAAGACCCCGGTGGCGGCTGCAAGGTTGACCACCCAGTCCACGGTGGCCGTCTGGGTGATGGCCAGGCTGCTGTCGGTGACATCCGTGGCGCTGAAGACCGACTCGCCCAGCGTCGTGGATCTTACCGCAAAGGTCACAACTCCTGCCGCACTGGATGGGCCCGAGGCCGCCGCAATCGTATCGTTAGTTCCCCGGCTGGAGACCAGCGTCACGGTCTTGTTCGAGACGCCGTTATTATAGACATCCCGCAAGGTCACGGTAATCGTGGAGGCGGATGTGCCATTAGCCACCACATTGGCTGGGGACGCCACGACCGTCGAACTGGCCGCACTCACTGCCAGCGAAGCGACATCGAAGCTGCGGGTTCCGGTCTTGCCCGAGATTGGGTCGGTGACGATCAGCGTCTTGCCGCTGCCCGCCACGGTCGGCGTCACGCTCACGCCGCTCAGTACACCGTCTATGAAGTTCGCGGAGGTGCCCGTGATCCCTGCCGTGCCGCTGTAGGCGACCGTGCCGGTGAACGTATTCAACCCGGTGTTCAACGTGTTGGTGTTGGCATCCATTGCCGTGAACGTGATGTCGCTGATGGCTGTGCCGGCCGTCTGGGGCGACGGGATCGCCGAGATCACGAAATGATCCAACGCGCCCGGAACAACGGCGAAGATGCCGGTGCCGGTCTTGCCCGAGATGGGGTCGGTGACGATGAGCGTCAGGCCGGTGCCTGCGACGGTTGGCGTCACGCTGACGCCGCTCAACACGCCAGCCGTGAAGTTCGAGGACGTGCCCGTAATGCCCGCCGTGCCGCTGTAGATGACCGTTCCGCTGAAGGTGCTTGGCCCCGCGTTCAGCGTGTTGTTGTTGACATCCTGCGCCGTAAGGGTGATCCCTGTGATCGGCGTTCCCGCCGTAGCCGAGGAAATCGTCGAAATAGCGAAGTGATCCAGCGCGCCCGGCGTGACCGTCAACGTGCCATCGCTGTAGCCGATGTTGTAGTTGCCCGCAGTAAACGTGCCTCCTGTCACCGCCGAGGGTGTGATCGTGGAGACGGAACCTAACGGATCCGTCGGAGCCAATCCGCCGCTGCCGTAGGTCAACGTCACCGTGCCGACCGTATCGCCATTCTTCAAGCCATCGGCAGTAAACGCGGACGAACCTGAAACCGGCGTGGTCTGCGTGGTGCCATAGCTCTTGTCCTGGTTGTGGGCGGTGATGGTCAAGGTCGCGGGACTCACCGCGCTGGAAGCAGTGGCAACATTCTTCTGTGGTGCACCTAAACTGGTGCAGGTGACATTGCCCGAGTAAGGCGAGGAACCCACCGTGGCTGTGGCGGCGAGGCGCAAGTATACTAGGGTCGCCGTTATCGTGCCTGCTGATCCAACGGTGATCGGCGAGCCATTGTTACCCACATTGCTGGAAAAGTCAGAGGTTGTAGAAACCTGGAAACCCGGCGGCGGCATCACGGTAATTCCGGCAACCATGTCGACACCCGATACCGTGAAACTGGTCGGCGTTGTGGTGGCCGTGCCGTAGGTGGCATCAACCTTGGAGAGAGACCCCGAGGTCGTGATGGCAGGGCTGGTTGTTACCGTCAGGGTGCCAGAGTCAGGGGTATAAGTGATCGAGTAGTTGCCCGGAGTGAACGTGCCACCTGTCGCCGCCGAGGGCGTGATCGTGGAGGTTTGACCCACCGCATCCGTGTCTAGCAATCCGCCGCTGCCGTAAGTCAAGGTCACCGTGCCGACCGTATCGCTATTTTTCAAGCCATCGGCGGTAAACGCGGTCGAGCCGGTCACCGGCGTTGTCTGCGTGGTGCCGAAGGGTTTGTTTTGGTTATTGGCGGTGATGGTCAAGGTCGCGGGGGTCACGGTGTTTCCACTGGAAGCCGTGGCAACATTCACGGATGCGGCGCCACTGCTGGCCAACACGATGTTTTGAGCATTGTAGGTGCCGGACACCGGTGCCGTGGCCGCGAGGCGTACATAGACCGTGGTGTTCCCAATAGTGCCGAACCCCCCCCCGACGGTGGTGGTGGGGCCATAACCGCTGCCACTGCTTTGTGAAACTTCGAAACCCGTGGGCGCGGTTACCAAAATCCCGGCAACCATATTGGTGCCGGAAACCGTAAAGCTGGCCGGGGCTGAAGCCGTGCCGTATGTGGTGGTCAAGGCGGAGAGCGGCGATCCCGTTGCTGTGATGACTGGCGGGTTGGCGGAAACGGCGGAAAGCGAGAAGTCTTTCGTGTTTGAGGTTGAATTTACGCCGCCAAAGCCCACGAAGGCAATGCTGGTGGGATTCCCGTTCACGGGATAAGTATAAGTCGAAGTAGTAGAACTGCCGATCTTGGCGTAGGTCGTCCAACGCGCTCCCGTGGTGTCAAAGGTGATGGTCACCGTTTGCAGGCCGTATGCAGTGCCAGCACCGGTTTGGCCACCACCGGTATCCCCACCGCCGAAGAACGCGGGGCCACCGCCAGTGCTACCACGCACATAAGCCCAGGCATAGGCATTGCCGGCGGCCGCATGAAATTGGGAGCTTGAGAAATCCGCTTGCTCTTGGAAGCCCAGGGCGGCCCAGTTGGAGTTCGCGAGCAGGTATTGAAGGGTTGCGGTCAAGGTATACACGTAGCCAGCTTGCGGTGTGAAGGGAAGGTAAGCACCCTGCTTACTTGTATCCGCTCCCGTTCCAGTCGTCCCTGTCGTTGTTTGGCTATAAGCACTAAAAGCAGTCCAGGTAGCCCCGGCGGTGCCACCCGCATACGTGACTGAGGAATCGACCGTGGTTCCGTTGAGGGCGCTACCGGTGCCGGTGAGCGTATCGGAATAGATGGTAATTGCCGAGGCACTGGGAGCCAAGAAGCCGATGCCGAGGGCAGCGACCGCCGCCGCGAGGGCGGCCCGAATCACGGCACGCTGTGCCGTCTTGAATAGTTGCGTTATCTTCATGATGCCACTCCTTGTACCAGGGTTCACAGGCGGCCGTCTAACCGTCCACGCCCCTTCTTTGTCCCTTGAACCAGCCGCAGGCGGCGTTCCATACCTTGGAACCGCCCGACCTGATCCATTGAACGGCGCTATTTTTTCACACTTCCTGAAACCTGTCATGTGGCATAAAGTGGCCACACGGGGGAAGTGCGTGAGTGCGTTTGTTCATTAGTTAATGTGTTCATTCACGCATGCGGCATTTACAACCTTCATAGGCAATAATGACTTGCAACCGGAAGCTCGGCACGGCCGACTGGTAAGGTTCAACGTTTCATGGCTTCATGGCAAGGGCGTCGACCTCTGCCAGCCCGACTTCGCAGAAGGTCAGCGCGGCGATGCCGTTCTGCCCGTAGAGCAGGTTGTTCGGGTTCCACGAACGGTCGGTGAGATAGGTGATGGTTTTCGCGGCAGCGGGCGATGTCAGCGTGAGGCTGATGGTGTTGCCGGACGCCGCGCCCCGCACGACGGCGCCCTTCTTCCCGTCCAGACTGAATTCGCTCACCAGCGCGTCGGACCAGGCCATGGGCTGGTCGAATTCCAACACGATCCTGTCACGCTTGGCACCCGCGTAATACGCCCGTTTCAGATCCGGCGCGGTGACCGTCTTGGCCTCCACTCTCCCGTAGTTGTCACGCTCCACCAGGGGCGCCATCAGCCGGGCTATCTCCGCGTAGCCGGCGGCCGGATAGTGGCAGCTCCCTTCCGGCTTGATGCCGAGCGTGGGCATGACGCTCATGTGGGCGTAGAGTCGCGGCAGGCAGCGCTGCACATCCCGCAGCTTGTCGCTCTGGCGGTTGCCGCCCTGGCTGCACGCGTTAGGCCAGATCTGGTAGAGATAGTAGTGCTGGATGTTGGGCATGTCCTGTTTCCAGGCCGCCGTCATAGCCACAAAGTACTGCTGGTAGGTCTCCCATCCGTAGCCGCCGTCGGGCCCGTCGGCACCCTGGTCGGCCTCGCCCTGGTGCCACAGCACGCCCCGGATGCCGTGGGTCAGCCGGGCCTGCTCGACGCGCGACAGCATGCGCCCGTAGATCGTGGCCGCGTCCGTCCGGTTGGCCGGGTTGCGCTGATGCTGGTCGATCCGCGTCCCGCCGACCGCGCCGTTGATGATGCAGACCGGGAGCTTCTGGCTCTCGACCAGGTGCCGCGCCAGCTCCATGCTCAAGTAGCCGATCTGCCATTGGCCACCCTCGCGCCGGACCGCGTTGCCCCAGCCTTTGCTGACATCCCCTTCCATGGAGCCGAAACTGCGGATCCATTCGCTGGAATATTCGCTCTTGTCCCCGGCCCAGTCCGTCGACACCGCGTTGGACTGCCCGTCAACCAGGTAGGCGTCGCCGCACACCAGATTGGTGGCCGTCTGCAGCACCGTCTCGGCGCCCCCGCTCTTGGAGCCAAAGGCCACCTTGTACTTGATCAGGCCGGGCTTGAGCGCGAGCGCGAAGGCGTAGGTGTTGCCGGCCTTGAGCCTCTGGCTCTCGGTCCTGATGAGCTTGTCATCGGCATTGAGCTTGAGAAAAACCGAGTCGGCCGCGTTGGACAAAGCGCCGTTATAGTAAAGCGTACCCTCGTCCTTATCGTCACGGGCGTAGAACTGGTTGTCCGCGGGCTTCTCGTCCTTCCCCGGGACGCGCCTGACCCAGGCGTCCTTTTCAGGCTCCGTGACCAGCACCCGCGCAGTCTGGACGACCGCCTTGCCGCCGTTGCTCACCGTTGCCGTCACGGTCATCGTCCCGCTGTTTTGCGCGCGTTTAAGGATCAGCTTGCCGGGCGCGCTCTCGCTGATAGTCGCCAAGCCCGACACCACCCAGACGCACTTCACGTCGCCGGCCCCCTTGGCCTGCATCGCCCTCAGGTTGGCGATCTGCGCCGTGATCTCAACGGTCGCGCGACCATCCCACCTCGCCGGCGCCTTCAGGGTGAAGACCGGCTCCGGGATTGCCTCTCTGATCGTGATGGGAATGTCCTTGGTCTTGACGCCATCCGCGCAGACCGCTTTGAACTGGAGCGTGAGCGCCTCGTCCCCCGCCACCCGTCCGGCCTCCACCGTGTAGGTCAGCGTGTCCACCGCCACAACGGATTCGGCCCCGCCTCTTTTCATGATCCAATAGACTTTCTGCGCGCCCCCGGCCTTGGCCGTCACCGTGGCGCTTTTGCCCTCCGGCACGGCCACCTGCTTCGCCGAGACCGCGAAGTCGGCGCCCGGCTGCACCAGCGTGCCGACCAGCGTCTGCAAAGGCTTCTGGTTTTCGTATTGCAGCCTCACCCAGTCGGCGGAGCGCGTGACCTTGGAGAGGCGGACCTCGTCGATGTCGCCGGTGAAGCGGTAGTTGTCATACCAGCCGCCGATATACAGCCGCGCCGGGCTCTTGATGTTCAGCGGCGCACCACCGGAGGCCGAGACGCCGTCAAGGACGCCGTTCACGTAGACCCGCGAGTCGCCGTTCTTGAAGGCGTGGACCACCTGGACCCACTGGGCCGGGGCGAGGGCGCTGGCTCCCCTGACATCCGCGCCTGACCAGTAGCACTCGATGCGCAGGTGGGGAGGACTGTAATAATTCAGCATCACCTTGCCCTGCTGCGCCTCGTTGCCCCAGGCCAGGATCGTCGTGTTCGCGGTCTCGGCCCTGAACCAGGCTTCCGTCGTGTGGGTGCCCGCTCCGATTGGATAGGCGGTGATGCTCTCGCCGCACGAGACGCCCTTGCCCGGTTCAAAGCGCCGGCTCTGGCCGATCATCCCGGCGGAGAGCGTGGTGCCCGTATCCTTCGACTCGACCGTGCCGACCTCGTCCCGCACCGGGTCGTTCATGTGCCAGACGCTGAGGTAGCCGTTAGACGCATTGAAGACCGCTTTGCCGTCCGACGCGCTGGCGACGTCGGCCTTGCCCCAGAACATTTTCAGTTCCTGGCGCGTGTTGCCCCTGATCGCCGGGATGCGCACCCAGATGGCGGCAGTTCCGGCCGTTGCATCCCACGTATCGAGCTGATAGGCCAGCGGCGTGCCGGCGGCGCAGGCGAAGCGGATGTCCTCGCCATTGGCTTTCGCCTGGCTGAAATCAAAGCCCTCCTTGTTCAGCCGCACCAGCAGCGGGAAGTCCTCTTCTAAAGCCGTGGCGGGCAGAGCCGCGCCCTCGGGCGTGGTCAGGATGAACAGCGAGCCCGAATGCCGCCAGCCCGGATATTGGGCCGAGGCCGTCTGAAGCAGCGACAGCAAGGCCATCGCGGTGAGCGTCACGAGTTTCGTCATTGATTTTCCCCTTGTTGCCGTAAGTATGGCACACTCCCCGGGATCCATCATGTGGCATGAAGTGGCCACACGCCGCCGAAGGGAAAAACGTCCGTGCGCAGCACCTCCCGCCCGGCTCAATGCCGGTTGAACTTAGCGACGGCCTCGGTGCGGCTGTGCACCTGCAGCTTCTCGTAGCTGCGGCGGATGTAGTTGCGCACGGTGTGGACGGTGATGCCCATCTGCGCCGCGATGTGCGTATAGGTGTGGCCGTGCGACAGGTGGGTGAGGACCTCGCGCTCCTGCGGGGAGAGGGTGACCGCGGAGGCCTGATGAAAGGAGGCGACGACCTTGCGGGCGATATGCGCCGACATGGGCGAGCCGCCCGCATGCACCTCGAGGATGGCCTCGAGGATCTTCGCCGGCGGCGTGCGCTTGACGAGGTACCCGTAGGCGCCCGCCTGCAGCGCCTGAAAGACCTGCTCGTCCTGCTCGAACACGGTCAGCATGATGACGCGGATTTCGGGCGCGATCTGGCGCAGCTCCTTGACGCACTCGATGCCGGTCATGCCGGGCAGTTGCAGATCCATCAGCACGACGTCGGGCTTGTCCTGGGCAAGGTGGCACAGCGCCACGCGCGGGTCGGCATAGGCGCTCACGCACACAAAGCCCGGCGCCCGGTTCAGATACGTCTCCAGCACCTGCCGGAACTGCGTGTTGTCTTCAACGAGCGCGATGCGCAATGTCATGGTTTCCCGCCTTTACTGATCAATCCGCCTGACCGCATTTTTCCAGAGGCCAGCTCAGGATCACGGCCGTGCCGCGCCCGGGCGCGCTCTCGATCCGGCACTCGCCGCCCATGCCCGCCAGCCGTTCCCTCATGTTCGCCAGGCCGTTGCCGCCCGCCTTTGCCGCAGCGCGGCGGGTGGGGTCGAAGCCGATGCCGTTGTCAACGATGCTGACCTGGAACGTGCGCCCGTCCGTCTGCATGCTCAGTTCCACGGCCGTGGCGGCGGCGTGTTTCAAGACGTTCGCCAGCGCCTCCTTGACGGCGCTGCTCACCGTCGAGCGCGCCTCGGGCCGCATCGCGGCGTCAGGGATCTCCGGCAGCGTCCCGAACCGGCACTGCACCGGCGTTCCCGCAAAGAACTCTTCCGCGTCTTGGCAGATCCGGTGAGCCAGCCCGCCCAGGGTGTCGTTCTGCGGATTCATCGCCCAGATGATGTGCTCCAGCTCGCTGGCCGCCTCGCGGACGCCCCGGGCCATCTCCTGCACCCGCGGACGGGCCCCGGCGGCGCCCGCCAATTCATCGACGGCCATCTCCCCGATCACCGACAGGCGCGCCAGCCGGCTGCCGATCTCGTCATGTATGTCGCGGGCGATGCGGGCGCGTTCCCGCTCCGTGGCCCGCATGAGTTCCAGCCGCTCGATCTGAAGACGATGCCTGCGCCGCAGCCAGAGCAGGCTCCAGCCCCCCAGCAGCCCGAACGCCGACAGCGGGCCGGCCACCCGGAACCAGGCCGTCTCCCACCAGTAGGGCAGTGCGTCAAGCTCCAGAGCCGCGCCCTGTTCATTCCAGACGCCGTCGCTGTTGCAGGCCGCCACCTCGAACCGGTAATGCCCGGGAGCGAGCTGGGCGTATGCGACCGAGCGCCGCGTGCCGGCGTCAGTCCACTCCGTGTCCAGACCGTGCATCCGGTACCTGAACCCGAGGGTCTCCGGCATCGTGAAGCTCAATGCCGTAAAGGCGAACTCGACCTGCCTCCTGCCGGGCGCCAGGCGCAGGCATGTGAGGCCCTGAGCCAGCTCGAGCGGGCGCGCCGCAGCCGGATCGACCTGCACCTCGCCCGCACCGTAAGCCGCGACGGTCTTGCCGTTGACGCTCACCCGCTTGATCACGGCCGGCGGCGGCTCGCTGTTCGCCGGAATGTCGGCCGCATACACGGCGGCCACGCCGGACTGCATCGCGAACAGCAGCCGCCCGTCCGTGGCGACCAGCGCGCGAGGCCAGGAATCGCAGCTGGCCTGCAATCTCGTGAGCCCCTCGTTGCGCCCGTAGACCGCCGACCAGACCCGCGCGGCCCGCCCCTCGGCGAAGTCCTCCAGCTCCTTTTCGCGCACGCTGAAAATGCCGTGGTTGCCCGCGAACCAGAGCCGCCCGCGCCCGTCCGAGAGCATGTTGGAAATGTAGTTGTCGCGCAGCCCGTGATCCGTCCGGCAACTGCTGAAGCGCCCGTCCTTCAGCCGCCTCAACCCTTGTCCGGCCGTGCCGATCCACAGGCTGCCGTCCGGCGTGCCCAGCAGGCAGCGGATCTCACAAGGCTCCGCCGGCATGGCGGCGGTCTCATCCGTCAGGACATCCCCGCGCACCCGCACCAGAAAGCCCTTGGGGGTCGCCACCCAACAGTCGCCGAAGGCGTCGATCGCCAAAGCCACGACCGGCCCGCTTCCCACCGGCAGGCTGAAGGTCCGGAGCAGCCCCGCCTTCCGGCACTGCAAAACCTGCCGCCGCGCATCGGACGCTCCGGTCGCGATCCAAAGCTCCCCGGAGCCGGTCGCCAGCAGCGCGCAGACGGCGCCCCATCCCAGTCCGTTCGTTCCGCAAAGCCTGTCGGTCAATGCGCCGTCCTGCCAGCGCAACAGCCCCGAGTAGTTCGTGCCGATCCACACGCCGCCCAGGTCATCTGCCGCCACACACTGTGCGTTGGGCACCGTCCACCCGTCGCCGGCGGTCAGCAGTTTGAAGCCCTGGCCCTCGCTGCAGACGACCTCCCCGTTCGGCCAGACGACCGCCCACAGCCGCCCGGCGGCGTCCTGGCAGACCGAACGCACCCCCTCGAGAGGACCGCCAGAACCGGTGGTCAGCAGTTCCGCCACCCTGGGCCGCAGCTGGCTCAGGCCGCCGCCGCGCGTGCCGACCCAGATGTTCCCCTCGCGGTCTTCCTGAATGTTGGTGATGGTTTGCTGCGCCAACGCAACAGCCGCCGCGCCCGCGCGGTCACACCTGAAAAGCCCCTTCTCACGCGTCCCGAGCCAGACATAGCCCTCCCGGTCTTCATGCAGGCCCGTCACGGTCACCAAGGGAAGATCCATTGGGATTTTCACCAGCGAGCCGTCCTCGGTGAACTTCCAGAGATTCCGGTACGCATATCCCCAGGCCCCCCCTGAACGCGCGCCGGCGATCATCAGCAGTTTCGGCATCCGCTCCAGCGGCTTGAAACGGCCCTCCCGGAACACACCCACCCACTCTCCCCGTGAAAACCAGAGTTGCCCCGTCCCGTCCGTGACCACTTGGCAGACACCCTCGTTGGGCAAGCCGTCCGCCTCGGTTAACCAACGCGCCTGCCCGTCCCAGAGGCGCGCGAGCGCACCGTCGTTGTACGCCACCCATACGGCGCCTTTCGAGTCTTCCTGCATGAACCGCACGCCCTGGTCCGCCCCGCCGTTTTCCGGGCCAAGCACCCTCGCCGCCTGTCCCCGCTCCACGCAGACCACAACCCCCTGATCTTTCGCAACCCACAGGCGGCCGCGCCGGTCGGCCAGCAAGCCCATGATCCTGCCCGCCGGCACTCCGGCAGCCGCAACCGAAAAAGGCTGGAACTGCACACCGTCGAAACGCGACAGCCCCGTGCTCGTGGCCACCCACAGGAAGCCGTCGGTCGTCTGCCCGACCCCCATCACGGTATTGTCCGGCAGCCCTTCGTCGGACTGCCAGGTACGCACAATGAACGGCGCGTCCGCTGCGTCAGCCTGCAGCGAAGCCGCAACAACCGCCATCAGCCAATGCCGCTTATATGACATTCCTCTGTTCATGCGCTTGACCCATTAAGGACAGACAGCGTACCAGCCCCTGCTCAAAATCTCAACACCGAGTTGTAAAACCTCTGCTGAACCTCTGCTGAATCCCGTTTTCATCTCAGCCACCCCGCCACCCTGCTGTTTCCTCTTCGTCTCCCGTCCTCGGGCACCTACCCCCTTCCACCTTGCGAAGGGGCTCAGGTGTCCGGGACACACTCCCCTACTCCACTTCTCCAACACTCCATCACTCCACCACTCTACAAGGAGCCGCCATGAGAAGCTCATGCGCCGACCGCAAAACACGCGCCGCAAGGCGGTACGTCTCCCCGCGCCAGGGGCGGGCACTCACCGCCACGGAACGCGAGACCCGCGCCCTCTGCTACCTGCTCAAGTCCCCCGAATGCCCGCAGGATCTCGTCGACCAGACCGCCACGGAAATGGCGCACCTGTTCTGGACGCCCGCCAACCTCATCCCCGTGCCCGACCGCCACGGCGACACCAGCGCCAACCGCCGCCTTGCCGCGGCCATCGCCCGCCACTCCTGCCGCAGCACCCAGGTCTACGACCTCCTTGGC
>CAZXVN010000233.1:0-1953 GCA_964643945.1 uncultured Lentisphaeraceae bacterium
CTGCTCCTTGTCGAAGTGGATGGTGACCTCGGTCGACTCTCCCGCTTTCATCCCTTTGAGCGCCTGGACGATTTCGGGCAGGAAGCGGTCCTCCTCCACCTGAATCCAGAAACCAATGCCGTCGGAGATGGCCTTAGCCTCAGGCGCGACCGTTTGAACGGGCAGGCCGTCAATCAGGCCCGCGAAATCGATGCTCACCAAATCGCCCGCCTCAATGGCGTGGTCAGCCCGCGCCTCTTCAAACTTGGCGAACGCCTTGCGCAACCGATCAAGCTGTTCGTCCACTTGCCCCTCGGTGACAACCGGGTCTTCGAAAGTGATCGGCATCTTCTTATACTTCGGCAAGTCGAACTCGGGCTGAACCTCCAGCACCATCGAGAACGTGATGCCCGTCTCGGGCGAAAAAAGCATGTCGCCCACATCTTGCAGCGACACCATCTTGATCTTCTCCTGATTCAGGGCCTTACGGTAAAGCGTACGAAACAGCCGCCCTTGGACCTCTTCCGTCACCTCCTTGTGGAAATCCCGCTTGATGATTTCGCGCGGCACTTTGCCCAAGCGGAACCCCGGGACGCGTCCGTGCTGCATGAACGACTTCATCACCTCTTCATAATCGGGCCGCGTCTCATTCCCCTCTGCCTTGACAATCACTTTGACTTTGCAAGGCCCGATATGCTGCGTATCCACTTTCATCCTGAAAACCTTTCACATACTTTCCGCCGGAAAAACAGGAAGGTAAGAATAACATGCCCACCGTTGCACTTCACGTAAAAACCGAAGTCTACTGAGATCCGCAGGCTACACGGTTCAGCTGCCCCTTCCGTTCCTGCTTCCCAGCTCCTCATTCCCCATGCGTTTAGGCTTCTTTGATACTCACCAGAAACTCCGCATTGCTCTTCGTGCTCTTGAGTCGCTTAATGATCATCTCCATGGCTTCGACTGGGGGCACGCCATTGAGCGCGCGACGCAGAATCCATGTGCGATTCAGCTCTTCGGGATGGAGCAGCAACTCCTCCTTGCGGGTACCCGACTTCTCCATGTTGATTGCGGGAAACACGCGCTTATCCACCAACTGGCGGTCGAGCCCGAGTTCCATGTTGCCGGTGCCTTTGAACTCCTCGAAGATCACGTCGTCCATGCGGCTCCCCGTATCGACCAGCGCCGTCGCGATGATCGTCAGACTGCCGCCGTTCTCGATGTTGCGGGCCGCGCCGAAAAAGCGCTTCGGCTTATGCAACGCGTTCGCGTCCACACCGCCTGAGAGGATTTTGCCGCTGTGCGGCTGCCCCGTGTTGTAGGCCCGCGCCAGACGCGTGATGCTGTCGAGCAAGATGACCACGTCGCGACCGTTCTCGACCTGACGTTTCGCCACTTCGATCACCATCTCCGCGACCTGCACATGCCGCTCCGGCGCCTCATCGAAGGTCGAACTCAACACTTGTGCCTTGGTGTTGCGCTGCATATCGGTCACCTCTTCAGGCCGCTCATCGATCAACAGGATGATCAACATCGCATCCGGGTGGTTCTCCGAAATCGCATTCGCCACCTTCTGTAGCAAGACCGTCTTGCCGGTGCGCGGCGGTGCCACAATGAGCCCTCTCTGCCCGAAACCGATCGGCGTGAAGATGTCCATGACGCGCATCGCCACCTCGTCAGGGGTCGTCTCTAAACGGATACGGCGATCGGGAAACAGCGGCGTCAGATTTTCGAAATGTACGATGCGGCGTGCCTCTGCGGCTGGTTTGCCGTTGACGATGTCCACACGCCCGAGGGCGAAGAACCGTTCCTTCTCCTTGGGGTCGCGCACCGGCCCCTCAATCTGGTCCCCCGTCCGCAAAGCGAAACGACGCACCTGAGAAGGCGAGGCGTAGACATCCTCCGGACACTGCAAATAGTTACTCTTGGGCGCGCGCAAAAAGCCGTAGCCATCCGGCAGAATCTCCAACACGCCGC
>CAZXVN010000234.1:0-12500 GCA_964643945.1 uncultured Lentisphaeraceae bacterium
ACGATAGCGATCATAAGAAATCCCCGCCGGTCTTATTCGTGGGCTTTGATTTCGTCCCAGATGCGGGTATAGAGGGCGGTGGCGTCGCCGAGATAACGCATCACTTCGGCACGGCTCAGATCCTCGTCAGAGGGGAAGATCGCGGTGTTGCTGCGGTACTTCGCCGGGATTTTTGAATAGGCGGGGGCGACCGGCGAGCAGAAGCCGGTGTAGCAGATGTTCTTGGCGGCCCATTCGGGGTCGTAGAGGAAGTTGATGAAGTGGTGGGCGAGTTCCACGCTGCGGGCGGCGGCCGGGATCGCCATCTCGTCGCACGAGCAGGGAAAGCCTTCCTTGGGGTAGACGAAAGAGACTTTCGGAACCTCTTCCTGAACCTGTACGATGTCGCCGCTGTAGGCCATGCAGAGGAGGAACTCGCTCGAGGCGAGACCGGTCTTGTAGGCCTCGTTCTCGAAGCGGGCGATGTTGGCCTTCCACGCGACGACGAGGTCGCGCGCCTGTTCGAGCTCGACCACGTTGGTGCTGTTGAGGCTGAACCCGAGGGTCTTGAGCGCTGCGCCGATGGTCATGTGCATATCGCCGATGAGGGTCGAACGGCCTTTGAAGGCAGGGTCTAGATAGAGGTTCCACGAAGGCTTCACGTCGGGGTTCTTGTCTTGGCGGTAGGCGAGGCCCGTGTAGAAAACGGTGTAAGGGACGGTGTAGGTGAAGGAGCCGTCGTAGATCTTGTCGCGGAAACGCGGGTCGAAGTTCTTGGCGACGTTCGGCAACAGGTCGTGCTTGAGCGGCTGGAGCATCTTGCTGTCGACCAGCATGGTGATGAAAAAGGTGCTGGGAAAGATCACGTCATAGCCGCCACCGCCCGCGCGAAGCTTGGCGTACATGGCTTCGTTGGTGTCGAAGGTGTCGATCACGACTGTGCAGTTGTACTGTTTCTCAAACGCGGCGACCAGCTGTGGGTCGATGTAGTCCGACCAGGTATAGACGTAGAGCGAGGTCCTTTTCGCTCCGCACCCCGCGAGAAACAATGCGGTGGCGAGCGCGACAAAGGCAAGACAGACGGAAAGCGAGCGTTGAGACAGCATCCTGTCACCCTTTCTTGGTTCATCCCTAAAATGGAAAAAAAGGGTACTCCGATTGCGGAAACCCTGCAACTTGATTTTTCAGAATATCTCATTGAATATCTCATTGACACCCCCCCTGCGGTTTCCTAAAGTTCGCACCGTTGCCTTCCAGTGCGGAGGGTGCCATTCTACAGGGGAACGAGGTGTCTGATTTTTTGGTTTTTGAGAACGTCACTAAGCGTTTTGGGACGCTGACCGCCGTCGACGCGGTTTCGTTCTCTGTCAACAAAGGTGAGTTTTTTTCACTGCTCGGCCCGAGCGGGTGCGGCAAGACCACCTTGTTGCGGATGTTGGGCGGCTTTGAAACTCCCGATTCCGGGCGGATCTACCTCGACGGCCGCGACATCACTGACCTTCCCCCCAACCTGCGGCGCGTCCATACAATCTTCCAGAACTACGCGCTCTTTCCCAACATGACCGTCTGGGAGAACATCGCCTTCAGCCTGCGTGTGGCCCACTACCCCATGGCCGAGATCCGCAAAGGCGTCGAGGGCATGCTCGAACTTATCAAGATGGCTGACCACGCCTGCAAGTACCCCTCGCAGATCAGTGGCGGCCAAAAACAGCGCGTCGCCATCGCCCGCGCTCTGGTTGATCGCCCCCAGGTGCTCTTGCTCGACGAACCCCTCGCCGCCCTCGACCTCAAGCTGCGCCAGCACATGCTCCTCGAGTTGGACATCATCCATGATCAAGTCGGCATCACCTTTGTCTACGTGACCCATGATCAGGGCGAAGCCATGAGCCTCAGCGACCGCATCGCGGTTATGAACTGCGGGCATATCGAGCAGCTCGACGCTCCGGCCAAGATCTACGAAGCCCCCTGTTCCGGCTTCGTGGCCGCCTTCATCGGCGACACCAACTTCTTCGACGGCACCGTCTCGGAAATCGACGGCGATTACTGTAAGCTCGCCGTCAAGGGCTTCGCGGACATTCTCTGTTTCAACGACAAAAACATCAGCGCGGGTAGCCGGGTTCACCTCAGCGTGCGCCCCGAAAAAATCCACGTTACCTCTGCTCCGCCGCCTCCAGAGAAAGGCTCGCGGATCAACGTTTTCCGCTGCAAGGTCACAGACATCGTCTACCAGGGCACCTATACGAAATACTGGGTGTTCTCGGGCTCGCACCGCATCGCCGCCATCAAGCCGCACAGCCGCTTTCTGCTTGATCCGGCCGCGATCACCTGGGGCGACGAGGTCTATTGCTGGTGGCACCCCGATGACGGCTACATGCTTGAACGCTTCATCGAGGCGGACGCCGACCTGATCCAGATGCCGCCGGCCGGTTACTCCATGCCCAAACCCGCCGCCGCGCCGCTGGCGTAGAGAGGAGACTCCCCGATGCCGCTGCGCAAACGATGCTGGACCGAATGGGCGATGTCGGCTCCCTCGCTCTGCTGGCTCACCCTTTTCTTCGTCATCCCCGTCCTGCTGGTGGTCGCCCTCTCCTTCCACACCGCCTCGCCGGACGGCGGCATCGGCAAGGAGTGGACGCTCCAGACGTGGCGTCACCTCTCGAACCCCAGCTATCCTGCGATCATCTGGCGCACGCTCTGGATCAGCGCGGCCACCACGGTGGGCTGTGTGGTGCTCGCCCTCCCCTGCGCCTTCGCCATCGCACGCATGCAGAAAAAGTGGCGCGTGGTCATGGCGGGGCTCATCATGTTGCCTTTCTGGACCAGTTTTGTTGTGCGGGTCTTCGCCTGGCGGCTGCTCCTGCACCCCGAAGGGTTTCTCAAACAGGGGCTGCTTGCCCTGGGGCTTGTGGAGCCCGACACCCAATTTCTCTACAACTCCGGCGCGATCCTGCTGGTCAGCGTCTACTCTTTCCTGCCGTTCGCCATCATGCCGATTTACGCGGCGGCCGAAAAGTTCGATTTTTCACTGCTGGAGGCCGCGCGCGATCTTGGCGCGAAAAGTTTTTTTGCCTTTCGGAAGATCTTCCTTCCCGGCGTCCGGCGCGGCGTCATCTATGCCACCCTGATGGTCTTCATCCCCTCGGTCGGATCCTATGTTATTCCTGACCTCGTGGGCGGCAAAAACAGCGAACTGGTTGGCAACAAAATCTACCAGCGGACCTTTCCTGACCGCAACCTGCCGCATGCCAGCGCCCTTTCCGCCGTCATGGCTGTCGGCGTGCTCGTGCCGCTGGGCATGGCTGCTTGGTTTCTCAAACGCCAAGACCGCGACGAAGCACTGCGCGTCGCCGAGTCAAAGGACGGAAAACAAAAAGGGGGTGCCGCATGAAGCGCAACCCCTTCCCGTTGACTATGCTGTTTATCGTGCTGACCTTCCTTTATCTGCCGATCGTGGTGCTGACTGCCAATTCGTTCAACCTCTCGCGTTTTGGCGGCACATGGGACGGGTTCACGCTCAACTGGTACAAACTGCTCATCCAGGACCGCGATGTCTGGACCGCCTTCTACAACAGTCTGCTCATTGCAGCCGGCGCCACCCTCTCCTCCTGCCTGCTCGGAACCACCGCCGCCCTCGCCCTGCACAAGTGGAATTCGCGCCTCCAGAATGTCCACTACGGCTTGATCTACACGCCGCTGGTGATCCCGGAAATTCTCTTGGGGATTAGCCTGCTACTCACCTTCACCGCCGTCGGCATGGACTGCGGTCTCCACACGATCCTGCTCGCCCACACCACCTTCTGCGTTAGCTATGTCACCATGACCGTTCTCGCGCGCCTGCAAGATTTCGACGACAACCTGATTGAAGCCGCCCGCGATCTCGGAGCCAGCGCCTGGGTCTCGTTCATCAAGATCCAGCTCCCGCTCCTCATGCCCGGCATCATCTCGGGCGGACTGTTGGCCTTCACCCTTTCGATCGACGACTTCGTGATCACCTTCTTCGTGGCGGGCCCCGGCTCCAGCACCCTGCCGCTTAAAGTTTACAGCATGATCAAACACAGTCCCAAGCTGCCCGTCATCAACTGCCTCTCGACGGTTATGCTGCTCCTCACCTTCGTGCTGGTGCTTGCCAGCCGCGCGTTCCAGAATTTCAAACAGCAAAAAACCTCCGCCATTCGGTCCTGAATCCCGAAGGCCTTGATGAAGAAAACCTGCCATTCGCCACACGCGTTCTGAGGGTGAGGCGTAATGCCCGTCATGTTCCGCTCGGTGCCTGCTGTAGGCGCCGAGCGGCACGATGTTGTTGTTGGGCCTGCTCTTCTAGGCCTGCCAGATGTTTCCGCAATGCTGACAGGTCGTGGGCTTACGACCTGCAAGCAAGGCAAGAAGGCCCAGCGGAAAGGCGCAAATCGCAACGACGATTTCCCAGGTAGGGAACCCGCCTTGCGTTGTCTGTTTCGAGCACTTCGGACAAGATATCATGGCCATACTCATTCTCCCTTCAGTTTATGAACCGTTTCCCAACCCATCCCATCAAGAGCACACCGATTGCCAGCCTTTCAAGGATCGTGTACGCCTGAGCCTCTTTCTTCCATCCCCATCCTTTGTATCTGGAGAACAGAACGAGGGCGAGATACACAGTCATGATTCCGATGACCCCGACAACAACAGGGCCGGCAGGGTGGATGCGGAAAGCGTCTCCCATGTGCCCCGCGAACAGAGCCATGACGGAATGGGTGATGCCGCAGGCTGGACAGTCGATGCCCGCAAGCGCTTTGAAGACGCAGATGCTAGGCGCGTTGACGGGGAAGTAAGTATGGGCGCCCAACAACGCAGCCGGCGCTCCGAGCATGGCCCCATGCAGAAGAAACATCCGCATCCGCCATCTGTGCTGATCGCTAGGCTGTTTCGCAGTCATCGTTCTTTCCTGTCGCTTAGGCCTCCGTACACATGGGCTAGTCGCCCCATCAATATAAAGAGGGTTTCATAAAAACACGCGTGTTTCAATCACTTTCGGAATTTGGCGATCACGCCTTGCAGCCTGTCGGTCTTGACCTTGCTGTAGACTTTGCCGTTGATCACCATCATCGGCGCCAGGCCACAACAGCCGATGCAGCGCACCGCCTCAAACGAGAATTCGCCGTCGGGGGTTACCGTGTTGACCCCGACGCCCAGAACGCTTTCGATCTCGTGGATGATGGCCTCGCCGCCTTTGAGAGAACAGGCGGTTCCCATGCAGATCCGGATCTGATTCCGCCCCTGCTTCTTCAGTTTGAAGAAGTTGTAGAACGTGATGACGTCATAAATCTGGGCGAGGGGCACAGCCAACAAGTCGGCCACTGCAAAAGCCGCTTCTCTGGGAATGTACCCCAAACCTTGTTGCACGCGGCGCAACACCCTGACCAGGTTTTCCGGTTTGTTTCTCGATTCGGCGAGAAAGGCTTTCAGTTCGGGCGTCAATTTCTGAAGGCCCTTCGCCTGTGTTGTCGCGGTGTTCACGTTTTGCCACCTCTGCGTTGTTCCCGCTTGGTGCCGCCCCCAAGTCAGGGCAGTTACAGCGTCAACAATTTCATTTAAAGATCTCAAAAAGAGGGTTTCAATGCCAAGCCTAAAAAGAATGTATTTTGCTCTTGAAGAGGCGCGGCCTCTTCGCGTATCATGCCCGTCACTTTTGTATCAAACCAGTGTGACACGGAGAGGTGGCCGAGTGGCTGAAGGCAGTGGTTTGCTAAACCGCCGTATCGGTTAAACCCGGTACCGGGGGTCCGAATCCCCCCCTCTCCGCCATTTCCTGCTGAAAACCCCTGATTAATCAATAAAATCAGGGGTTTTCTGTGTAAATACGCATAAGTCTAATCCCGCCGGATACCGTCATCCGAGGGCGAGAGGCTGAAGCCGGGTGGTGGGGTCAGGAAATCGGAGGAAAGGCAGTGATAACTTTGTGAATGTGTTGCAAAGACAGCTCCAGCGACATCACGACATCACCTGTGGCATCCTGAAGGGTCATGTCCTCCATACGAAAGAGCTCTTCGATTTTAAAGGCCTCGTGGTCTGCTTTGGCAGACTCGCGAAGGTGGTACACGATCAGGTTTGTCATCTCCTCGCGAAAGGAGGTTCCTTTCCCGGGCTCGACCCCAAAACCGGTCATCCAGCCTTCTACCTGCAAGTCCTCCAGAGTAGTGAAGTGCTTGCTGATCCGTACTCGCAAGTCGAGGTGCAGATCGGTCACCCTTTGCAACGTTCCCTCAAACAGCAGCACCCGGCGGGGGTCACTGCGATATGCCAGACGCGTGCTTCGGCGGTAAAGCGTGAGAATATCGTTCCAGCTAGCCAATTTAACCTCATTGGCTGAGCACTTGACCAGGCCTGTGAACTCCAGTCGGTTACCGGTCTTGTTGATGTATGCCACGAAACCCGACCTGAGCGGCAAGGGATAGTTCTCCAGGTCAAAGCGGAAGTAATTCATGTGACTGCGGAATTCACCCTGAACCAGTTCCAGAAGTGAAGCTTTTGTCAACCCCAGGGAAGCAAGGTTGACTAGGCACTGCTTGGAATAAACGCATTCTGATTCGTGCAATAGCTGGGAGTCCGCAGAAGGCAAAGACGGCTCAACCGGATCTTGAGCGAATATGGTCACCTCTTGTCGGTTAACGCCTGCCGGTTTCCGGGACGATTTAGCTTTTTGCAAGGCGTTGTAAGGCTTCACGTTTTTAGCGGGCGTGCCGGCTCTGCTTGACACATGTGTTTTCATCAATGTAAAACGGTCAGCGCCCTGTAAGCCGGAGGAACATGTCGAGGCGGGCATGATGCGTAACGCTTGGAGTCCCTGCTCGATGCGCGGCAGGATATCAGATATGCCGCAACGAGAAACGGATATGGACGCTGCCGAGCCAAGGGCTTCGCGCCACTCATCCTGCTTGCTCTGGAATTGGACATGGGAAAGCTTGAAGAGGATGGGGAGAAAGGGCTTGTTCTCCTCATGGGCCCTGACTACCTCTTTAGTCACTTGGTTTGAACAGAGAGAACTCTTTGATATGATCAGAACGACAACCTTTGACTCTCGTATGGCCTGTGCTGTTTGCAGCAGATAGGAGAGGCCAGGGACACTATCCCTTTCATAGTACCACGTTGTGAATCCCCGTTTTTCGAGTCCAGAGGCCAACTCTTTCGTTAGCCGGCCATCTTGTTCCGCATGACTGATGAAAAGGTCTTTCACATCAACTCCTGATTAGGCTTCGACCCAGCGAGTGGCGTGATGAACCAGATCCGCTATCGTACACAGCCCGAGTTTATGTATGATGTGCACGCGATATGTCCGAATTGTTTTCACTCCCAAATGAAGCTGAACGGCGATTGCCTGGATGGACATTCCGTGCCCGATTTGAGTATACACCTGTAACTCTCGGTCGCTAAGCATATCGAGAGCGGCTCCGGTCTCCGGTTTTTTCGGGTTAGACGTAAACTGGTTCAATAGTCGGCGCGCAATGGCTGGACTGACGTATAGTTCGTTCGCCAGCACGCATCGGATGGCTGCAATGACTTTGTCCCCTGGCTCGTGCTTCATGATGTATCCGTTTGCGCCGGCTCGCAAGACACGCTCGGCGTAAACGCTTTCTTCGTGCATCGAGAGTACAAGCACGCGAAGGCTTGAATATCGAATGCGCAGATCCTTGAGTAAATCAACCCCACTGGTGCCCGGCAGCGAGATGTCCAGCAGTATTAAGTCAGGAACGTCATGATCAAGCGCTCGCAAGGCCTCGTCCGCGCTGCCGACAGTGGTGAAAACCTCCAGATCCGGATTAGATTCGATCAGCATGGATAGACCTTGGCGAACGAGCGGATGATCATCTACAAGCATGATCCGTTTTGGCTGCACGGCCGGTTCCTTTGATTCACGCGATTTTGTGTCCGAAGGCTTCATTTTGGTCGGGCCGTAGGTGGGGGGAAGGCGCGGATAAAGTGGAAGTTACGCATCTCTGTACCCAAACAATGTGATAGCCAACTCGGCTGAGCATATCTGGAGTGATAAGGAATCGCTGTTCAGATGGTGCCGGCTCACACAGGCCGGAATCACACCTGAACCGATAAGAGACGCCACATTCATGTCTGTAATATGCAAAAGCTGGGGCAGGATGTCAAGCACGCCAAAAATACGCACCTGCGGGCCGGACGGGGTACCGGAAAACTCTCCGAATCCTTGGAGAAAAGAATGCATGACTTCATTTGTTGAATTTTTAGCTGCGCCCCCTGGTTGACCCACATTCCGCAATCTGCAATCACCAACGGCCGCAACGACGGTTGGCGGCGGCGCGAACTTCTGGCCGCACACGGGACAGCGTGCCTGCCCTGCGGCCTATGGCCCATGTGCGCGCACTTGTCTCGCAGTTGCCAATAAGCGAGGTCTCGAAAGTTGATCCGGACCAATTTACGAGTGCTGCTTGATTAGACTTGCGTATGGGCGGGGCGTTTGTCATCCTTCCTGACATGAAACGACTCTATGACGGCATGTTGCGAATGCATTTGGAAGAGGATCGGCAGATGCTCATGCTGACCGGCCCCCGCCAGGTTGGCAAGACCACCACGGCGCGCCAGGCGGCCGGCGACCATCGGTACATGACCTGGGACCGGCAGTCCGATCGCATGGAGATCACTAAGGGCGCCGATGCAGTGGCCCAACTGCTGGATCTCGCCACCGTCACGGCGGCCCATCCTACGGTCATCTTCGACGAAATCCACAAGTACGCAAAGTGGAAGACCTTCCTCAAAGGCTTCTTCGATGTGTATGGCGGACAGACGCGCACCATCGTCACCGGCAGCGCGCGCCTCGGGTTCTTTCGCCGTGGCGGGGACAGTCTGATGGGACGCTACTTTCTCTACCGCATGCACCCGCTGTCCGTCGCGGAACTGGCGCGCCCGGATGTGCCCGCGACGGAGATCCGGCCCCCGATCGAAACCAGCGCCGAGTCGCTCGCGCAACTGCTCGCCATGGGCGGCTTCCCGGAGCCTTTCACGCGGAACTCGGCGCGCTTCTACAATCGCTGGCGCCGGCTGCGGGCGGAGCAGTTGTTCCGCGAAGACCTGCGCGATCTGACGCGCACCCACGAAGTCGGTCAGGTCGAGGTGCTCGCCGAACTGCTCGCCCGGCAAGTGGGCCAGCTCGCCAACTACTCGTCCCTGGCGGCGGACGCCAATATCGCGGTGGACACCGTGCGCCGCTGGATCGCGACGCTGGAGAGCCTCTTCTACTGCTACCGCGTGCGGCCCTGGTTCCGCAATGTGCCGAAATCGCTGCGCAAACAACCGAAGGTGTTCCTCTGGGACTGGAACTTGGTGGCGGACGAAGGCGCGCGCCGCGAGAACCTGGTCGCCTCGCACTTGCTCAAGGCCGTCCACGGCTGGACCGACCTTGGCCTCGGGGACTACGACCTGTTCTATCTGCGCGACAAGGCCAAGCGGGAGGTGGATTTCCTGGTCACGCGCGCCGGAAAACCCTGGTTCCTCGTGGAAGTGAAATCCGCCGGCAAACGCGATCTCAACCCCAACCTGGAGTACTTCCAGCGCATGACCGGCGCCCAGCACGCCTTCCAAGTCGCCTTCGACCTGCCGTTCGTCGCCGTCGATCTCTTTTCGCGGACCACCCCCGTCCGCGTCCCTGCCCTCACGTTCCTCTCGCAACTCCTGTAGGGGCGATCGCAGCGGGTTCATAGCCCCCGCTGTACTTGACTCGGTACAGCAGGCGCTACGAGCCTGCTGCTCCCTGCGCCGGCCTTAGCCACTCCACGCACCGGCTCCACGGCCAATCGGTCCAGGCCTTCACCAAGCCGGCCTTCACCGGGTTGGCGCAGATATAACGTGCGACACCGCATACTGCTGCGCACATGATCCATCGCCTGCATGATGATCTGGCGGCAATAGCGCAGCACCAGTTGATCCAGTTCCAGTTCAGCCATGGTCAATCCTCCAGTTCTTCTCCTGACACTGTCTCGACTCCTTCCACGAGGCGTCGACTACCACTTTGCCGTTCTCTCGTTTGAGCCGAGAATACGGGTGGTTTTCAAACATGTTGTCATATTCATCGTTTTGCTTCTGTTGGATTTGTCGCGGTTTTTAGAGGTGAGAGTTCGAGCACCGCCACGGAGTATCTTGGCATCTTCAGCTCCAGGCGCCCAGCCTCGTCAACTGCCGGACGCTCTTCGCGCTCGAGGAAGAGGGTGTGCTGCGGCGTGACGTCGTTGGCAACCAGCGGGGCCGACGGCCCTGACGGAATGGGGAAGGAGGAGTAGGTAGGCTGTGTCACATCCTTTGCGATAAGAAACCTCGCGGAGGCTCCAAGCGGCTGTGCCATATTCTTCAACGTCAGCTCCAAGGCTCGGTCTTCCCTGGCGCTGCGGTTGATGACCGTCAGATAGACATGGCTGCCATCGGCACTGATCGAGGCGGCCACGTCGAGGTCAACGTCCGCTGGCACCGGCGGCAATTTGAGCCGGCGGTTGCCCGGGTGGCATGTGAATGCCGCGAAAACTTTTCCGCCCGTGTCGAGTCTCGCGGTCAGCGGCCCGACCCTGATGCCTCCCTCGTTGACGGGCTGGAAGAAGTAGGCCTGTACAATGCCCAGCGACTCCGCTTCGCGGCACAGCAGGTTCAGCACGCCCGCCGTGTTAAGCCCCGTGCCCACCGTGCCCGGCTTTCCCCATCCGGTGCTCCACTCGTCGAGAATCGCAGGAATGGGTGGCTGAGTCTGACGTTGCGCGATCGCTTTCTGCAGCTTTGGCCAAAGGCTCGTCGTGGGCGCTTTGGACATGCCTTCTACATTCAGGCCACCGCCGTCGTATTCATGAATCGAAGTATAGCTCAAAAGGGTTCCCGCCTGTTCAAACAGCGGCTTGTTCCATTCCGCCGTATGCGTGCATCCCACCAGCCGGACCGAAGGGTCCGCTTTTTTCATGGCCTCGGCAAACGTCTTGGTCTGAGGAGCGCATTGTACGCCCCCGTAGCCAAAATAGTAGACTTCGTTTCCTATAAACCAGGTCTTCACTCCGTAGGGCTCCCGGTGTCCGCGCTCGGCGCGCATCTGGCCCCATTTCGTTTGAGGGCCGCCGTTGCAGTATTCGACCCATGACCCTGCATCTTCCGCCTGCGTCCCGCACAGTCGCATGGTGAGCGCCGCGTCGCAGCCGATCTCACGGCACAGGGCCATGAATTCATCCGTGCCGAGCTCTTGGTTGTCCCAGTCGTCGGTGTCAGGCAGCAGGATGTCAACGGTCGTCACCTTGAATGGCGGGCGCTTATCCACGGGCAAGAGCCCGTCCTGCCAGCGGTAGAACTCGGCATAGCAGCCGCCGGGGAAGCGGAGGGCGCCAGGCTTGATCTGCTTGAGCAGCTCGATCACGTCGCGCCGCATGCCGTGAAAGTTGTCAGCCGGCTGCACGGACGCGGCGCCGACCCAGAAGACACCTGCTGTCTTGTTCCCGATCTCCAGCCGGGCATTCTCAGCGGTCACCGGGGCGCTGAACTCGCCGGTCCAGAGTTGCCAGTCGCCCGGCTTGAGCGTTTTCTCCACCTTGACGATTGTTAGGGTGTCCTTGTCATCCGCAATCCGCATGACCACACGCCGCTCCGCCTCGGACTTGAGCCACCAGCGGAACGTGTAACGCGCGCCCTGCCGGAAGGCCAACGCTTCCTGTTGCTGCCCCAGGCCGCCCGGTTGGTCACCGCCCACGCGCACCGCGCCCTTGCCAACAAACACCACCTTGTCGTCCATGGTCATGCCGCCCGCGCCAGGAACCGGATACCACCGCTTGGGCAAGCCGTTGCTAACAGCGGCAAACTTCCTGTTGGCGACCATCTCGGCACCCAGGCCGCGCCAGATCGCCCGCCGCGTGACTTCCAAGTTATGCCCGAACAGCAGGGGTGAGATGACCGCGCCGGTTTGCTTCGCATCGATTTCAATACGATTCGTCTCAGCGGCAAGCACCGAGCTGCCAAGCACCAATGCCAGCAATGACATATTGATTGGCTTCTTCATAAAGTTTCTTTCATTTCTTTTTACTTTCCATCCATAGCGGCCGGCCCCATGTCGTGTAGCGCGTAGGCGGTGAAATGCACCGGGTTGCCGGAAGCAGCCTGGCCGATCCAATGCATGTTGAGTGTGGCCGTTGAAGCCTCCCAAGTGGCGGTGAGCAGCACCGGCGTTTTGACCTCGCCGTTGGCCAATTGATGCTTGCTGCCGGCCACTTCCACAACCCCGTTGCGGGGCAGGTTGCAGATGATTTGCAGCCGATAGACATGGCCGAGTGTCAGCCCGCCGATGGTGAGGGTCGGCTTGCTGCCGGTCGTGTCTGCCGGGGCTTGCAGCAAGGAATTGATGAGCTTTTTGTAATTGGCATCACTTGGGGCTGGGTAGTAGTTCAGCAGCGCTGAGCCCCCCCACGAGCCGGACAGGGTCGAGTCACCCGCAGCATTGGCCGCACCCTTGAAGAGCACGCCGTGAACGGTGATATCAGTCGATTCACCGAAGTAACAGG
>CAZXVN010000235.1:0-5510 GCA_964643945.1 uncultured Lentisphaeraceae bacterium
TCCTTCAGGCCCGATAAACCTGGATACGCGGCTCTTCAAAAAATCAGTTTCGTTTTCAGACGTTCACCAGGCATCCGTGCGGAAGGGTGATGCCGGGAGGCCCTCGCGGTTATAGAGGTTGGCGCCATCGGGGTTCATCGAGTAGGCATACCTGACCGCAACCGGTTCCTTCACCTCTGGCGAGGACACCACGACCGAGTTCTTGTCGATCACGGCTTCGGCCCAGAACCACCTCTTGTCGGCGCCCGCGACCGCAAAGCGCTTGAGTTTCCCCTCTTTGTTCTCGAAAGCCGGCGCACGACCCTCTTTCTTGCCAACCATCAGGCCCGATCCCGTGTGGTTGAAAGTCAAGCGCGCCTTGCTGCCCTCGACCTTCAGCGTCTTGAACAGCGGCCCCGAGACCTCCTGCTTTTGTCCGTAGTCCCGTCCGAGCGCCCAGTACGCGAGGCGCAGGCCCACGTCGTATTTGTTTCGCGGGTGAATGTCGTTGGCCTGATCAAGCGGGACGGTGTCGATGATAACCGCCATACCGGTATTCGTGACGGAAAGGGTCTGGGTCTGCGCCGCGCGGAGTTTTGCCCAGCCGTTGCCGCCGGCGGGGTCTTCGGTCACGCCTTGGAAGCTGGCGAGCTGCACGAAATAGAAAGGGAAATCGCCCACGCCCCACTGCTTGCGCCAGCCGCCGATCAAGGCGCGCATCTTGTCGTAATAGGAGTTGCCTTCTCCGCCGTTGGACTCGCCCTGATACCACAGCGCGCCCTTGATCGGGAAACGCACCACCGGATGGATCATGGCGTTATACATGCCGCTCCAGCCGTTATCCTGAATCGTGGGGAGTGCCGGGGCGGGGCTGATCGGTGCCCCGCTCGCCAGCTCAGTCTTGGCCTGGGCGATCCACCCCGACATCTCGCTCAGCGCCTTGGGCAACTGCGTGCGATAGGCTTTCAGCGCTTCCTGCTTCCTGGCGTATTCCGGCTTCAGCTCGTCAACCAGCGCGAGTCCCTCGGCAGCCACCCACGGCTCGATCGCCGTTCCGCCCCAGTTGCTGTCCATGATGCCGATCGGGACGCCGGTCTTCTGCTGGATCTCGCGGGCGAAGTAGAAACCCGCAGCGGTGAAACCTGCGGCCGTCGAGGGCGAGCACACCTGCCACGAGGTCGCGGTCGGCGCGTCCGGTTCCGGCTGGCCTGACACCACATGATTGAACTTGATGCGCCGGATCTTCGGCAGCTCCGCGGCTTTGATGTCCTCCGCATCTCCCAGGCATCCGCCCAGGCTCATTTCCATGTTGGACTGGCCGGAACAGACCCAGATGTCGCCGACCAGGATATTTTTCAACGTCAGGGTGTTCTTGCCCTTCACCGCCAGTTCCAGATTCTCGCCGGCCTTCATGGGCGGCAGTTCGACCGCCCACTGCCCTTTCGCATCCGCCTTGGTCGCGGCGTTCTTTCCCCACAGCGACACGCTCACCGCCTCGCCGGCGTCCGCCCAGCCCCAGACCCGCACAGGCTGGTTCCTCTGCAGCATCATGTTGTCGGTGAAAATCTTCGGCAAGCGCACGTCCGCCGCAGCGGGCAGGACGGCCGCAAGGACAGAGGCGGACAGAAGCAGACGGAATGTGTGACGTTGGAAAGCGGGCGGTTGTTTCTTCATGACATGATCCTTTTCTGTGTGACGCAGCAGGTCGCACCCCCTTGGTGCCAACCACAGCTGAAGCGTAGTCGATCTTCACCTGCGGAAGCAACAGAAAACGGTGCCACGGCAACGAGAGGGGCTCTTAGATGGTACGTTCCAGCACCATCACCGTGCGGCACGGCAAATAGACCTTGATGATGTGACACAGCTCGTTGCCGCGCATTTCGGTCAACAGGTCAAAGGTCTGGTTCGACGCGATGCGGGCGTACCCGCCGAAATGGTCTTCGTCACTGTCCAGAACCAACCGGTATTTGCCCGGCGGCACAACCACGGCATAATCAACGACCGACAGAGAACCGTGGAAATTGAAGATGAGAACCAGCGGCCCGCGCTCGAACACGAGTATTTTGTGCTTGTCCGACACGAACAGCCGACGCGGCACGGTTCCCTCCAGCGCACCGTACTGCTTGATCAAACGGATGATGGCCTCGTCGAACTCGCCCAGACACCAGTACAACAGGTCGGGGTTGTCGCGGAGCGCCCACTGACGGCGCGCGTAGTGATACGAGAACCCGTTGCCCTCGCGCGGAAAATCAATCCATTCGGGATGGCCAAACTCGTTGCCCATAAAGTTCAGATAGCCATGGCCAGCCGTAGCCAACGTGGCCAGCCGCGCCAGCTTGTGCAAGGCTACGCCGCGGCCCGTCTTGAGATTCTGCGAGGCGCGCGACATCGCGTCATAAATCGACGAGTCCACTAAATGGAAGAAAAGCGTCTTGCCGCCCACCAGCGCCTGATCGTGACTCTCAACGTAGTTAATCGTCTGCTCATCTGCACGGCGGTTAGTCAGTTCGTGCCACAGATAGCCAATGTTCCAGTTTTCATCGCGTACATCCCGCACCAGCCGGAACCAACATTCTGGAACGCCCATCGCCATGCGATAGTCGAAGCCTGCGCCGTCATCGCTGACTGGCGCGGCGATGCCGGGCATCCCGCTCACATCCTCGGCGATCGAGATCGCATCCGGCCGCACCTCGTGGATCACCCGGTTCGCGAGGTTGCAGTAGACCCACGCGTCCTCGTCCACCGTCGTGTCGAAATACTGGCGGTAGTCCGTGAAGTCCACGCCCAACCCGTGATGCAGGTAGAGCATGCTGGTGATGCCGTCGAACCGGTAGCCGTCGAAGTGGTACTCATCGAGCCAGAAGCGGCAGTTGGAAAGAAGGAAATGCAACACGTCGGTTTTGCCGTAATCAAAGCAGCGCGAGTCCCACGCCTCATGCCAGCCGCGCAGCCCGTTGTGGAAATACTGGTACGGCGTGCCGTCGAAAAGCGACAGCCCCTCGCGCTCGTTTTTGACCGCATGCGAGTGGACGATATCCATAATCACCGCCACCCCCGCCGCATGCGCGGCGTCCACCAGCGCCTTCAGTTCCTCAGGCGTGCCGAAGCGAGACGAGCAGGCAAAAAAGCTCGACACATGATAGCCGAACGATCCGTAGTAGGGATGCTCGGTCACGGCCATGAGCTGAATCGTGTTGTAACCGGCCTTGATGATGCGCGGCAGCACCTTCTCGCGAAACTCGGTGCAACTCCCCACCGCCTCTTTGTCTTGCGCCATGCCGATATGTGTCTCATAGATCAGCGGCACCCGTTTGGGCACTCTGAACGCTGGGGCCTGCCACACGTACGGTGCCGGATCCCACACCTGGGCCGCAAAAAGCAGCGTGGCAGGATCTTGGATCACACGCCGGGCATAGGCCGGGATGCGTTCGCCGCGGCCGCCGTTCCAAACGATCTCCATCCGGTAATACTGTCCGTGCCGGACAGCGTCCGCCGTCACTCGCAACTCCCAGACATCGCGCCCAGGTAGCCGTTGGAGCTTGAAGGCGTCACACACCAGCCACCCCGAGAAATCACCCACCAGCCAAATGGCCGTCGCGTGCGGCGCCCACTCGCGGAAAACCCACCCTGTCTCGGTTTTATGCAAGCCGTAATACTCGTGCGCACACGCGAACTCGGCCAGCGACCCCGGCACCTTCGCCAACGTTTCCGCCCGCCGCGCGGCCTGCAAGGACCGATTGCGGATGATCGCGGCATACGGCCCCAAATACGGGTCGTCCAACAGACGCGAACGGATCGGTGAAGCCGGCATACCCAGACCTCCTGACGGTTACGGACCGAGGCGGTTACTCAAAGGAACGCACCAAGGGACGGTTCAACATCTTCTCATAGATGTCGATGTAACTCTTCGCGCACGTCTCGTGATTGAACCGCGCCAACCCCTCGCGCATGACGCGCGCGACGGTCCGTTCGCGTTCCTCCGCCGGACGTTTGTAAAACTCCATCGCCTTGTCCATGGCCCACTCTAGGCCGCGGCTGTCGTAGATTTTGAACACGAACCCGTTGCCCGTCTCCTTGGCCGCGTCGAGATGTTCAACGGTGTCGTGCAGCCCGCCGGTGTCATGCACCACGGGCAGTGAACCGTAGAGTTGTCCCACCATTTGGGGCAAACCGCACGGCTCGAACAGCGACGGCACCAAGGTGAAGTCCGAACCCGCGTATCCCAGCTGCGAGAGCGACTGATTGAAATCGCACACCGCCAGCCGCCCATAGAGGTCATGAACCCGGACGATGTCGTGAAACGTCTGCTGGTATGCGCCATTCGCAACCACCGCAATCTGCACGCGCTGCTTCCTGTGCCGCGACATAAATCGGTAGAGGATGTCCGTCAGCAACTGCGGCCCCTTCTGCGCGGGATCCAAACGCGATGGCCAGAAAAAGATCGGCGCGTCAAGATCCTCCTCCAGCCCCATCTTGTGCTGGAACGAAATCTTGTTCACACGCTTGGCCACCGCGTGCGTCTCGGCCGTGTACCGCCTGTCGAGGCTCGGGTCCGTCTCGGGGTTGTCCGCCGGGTCGGGCGCGTTCAGGATACCCGCCGCACACCCTGAGCGAACCTTGTTGCGGATCTCCTCGCGCAACGCACGCGGAATGAAATCATGCCAGCCGTTGACGATCTCTTCAAGGAACGTCGGGCTCACCGTGTTGATGAAGTGCGAGGCGAACACCCCGCTCGTCTGCATGTCGATCGGGTTCGTATTGCGTGACTCCTCGTAATTGTACGGGACGCGCGTGTAATAAAGGTTGCCCCAGAACTCAGCCGCGTCGATGCCGGAATCCTCGATCTGCGCGAGGCTCAGGTGGTGCGTATGAATGTTGTGAACCGTAAAAAGACAGGGGATGCCCATGCGCCGCGCCGCACTCGGAATCAGGCCGGTCATCCAGTCGTTGCAGTGGATCAAGGCGGGCTGCACGGTCGGGATGATGTTGTTGATCACCTCGCGCGAAAAGGCCAGCGCCAGCTTGGGATTTTCGTTCTGAGAATTGCTGTAGACCGTATCGCGATAGTAAAAACAGCGGTCTTCGGCCAGATGAATGCGCGAATCCGGCAGACGGCTCTTATAGACGCGCAACTCGTCGCTGATGAGCTGCCCCACGTCAATGTGAAACATGCGCCGGTAGTGCGGCAGGGCCACATGCACGTCCGCGCCCAGATCGAACAAGGCCGCCACCAGGGAAGCCGAGACGTCCGCCAGCCCACCCGCTTTCGCAGTCAGCTTGTGGGCCATGTTTCCCATGCCCGAAGGCAGGTAGGTGATCTCCGGCGTGACAATCAGAATGCGCGGCTTCTCCACACTTGCCGTTTGCTTTTTAACTTTAGCCATATGCGACTCTCTCTGCCCCTCAGAACAAAACCTGTCTGCCTATTGTTTGGCGCCCGTCTTTTCCTCGATCTGCTTGAGCAGGTCTTGCTCTTTCTTCTTCGCCTCGTCACGCAGACGTACTTTCTCTTTCACCTCCGGAACCTCCTG
>CAZXVN010000236.1:0-9214 GCA_964643945.1 uncultured Lentisphaeraceae bacterium
CTAGGCCCGCCTGGAGCCGGTGGCGCTGCCACACCGCCTTGATGTCGCCGGGCGTGAGGTCGGCAATCCTCTCCAGCCTCCCCTGCATTGCCCCGGACAGGTCGCCAGCCGGATCCGGGAAATACTTTTTGTACAGCCTGACCTTCCCCTCGTCTGTCAGCGGCATGAACCTGACCTTCCATGCGAACCGCCGCATGGCCGCATGGTCCAGGTCTTCCAGCAGGTTGGTGCAGCAGACCAGGATGCCGTGGTGGTTCTCCATCTGGGTCAGCAGCTCGTTCGTCTGGCTGCTCTCCCACGAGTGCGCCGCCGTCTTCCGATCGATGAAGAACGAATCCGCCTCGTCCAGGAACAGGATGGCGTTTTCCCGTTCCGCAGTGTCGAACGCGTCACGGATGTTCTGCTCCGTGCCTCCGACGAACATGTTGAGCAGGTCCGATGCCCGCTTGACCAGCAGTTCCAGCCCCAGCGACTGTGCGAGGTACTGGGCGAACGCCGTCTTGCCGGTTCCGGGCGCGCCCCAGAACAGCAGGTTGGCGGGCAGCCGGCCGGACCTGCTGTCGGCGCCTGCGAACGGTTCCAATGCCCGCACCAGGGCCTCCGGCTTCTCGCTGGCGTTCACGGCGTCGGGATCGTATGCGGCCGTCAGGCTGGCCAGCTTCCCGTGACGCTCGTGGCCGGTGAGCTTCTCGTGGCTGGCCAGGATGTCGCGCAGGGTCTCCCGCACCGTCTCGGGCCGCGCCTCCGTGTCCCGGACCACCTGCCTGGCCGCCGCCAGAGCGCTGGCGATCCCGGCCGCGTTGACCTGATACTCCCGTGACAGTTCGCTGACCATGCCGGGGCTGATCGCCGCCTGCAGCGGGTGGCCCTTGAGGTGCGCCTGCCAGACCTGCTCCCGCTGCCTGGCCGAGTATCCCTTGAACTCCACGGCATAGGCGAAGCGGCGGCGCGTCGACTCCTCGATGCAGCTGGTGTCGTTCGTGATCCAGATGACTTGGGCCTGGCAGTCGTCCAGGAATTCGTTGAGCCACTCCTTCCGCAGCGCGCCGTTTCCGCCCATGCCCATGAAGGCGTACCGGCTGTTCAGCAGGGCGTCAGCCTCGTCGACGACGACGATGGCGTCCGCGGGCGCGAATGTGGTGACGCTGGCCATCAGGGCCGTCCGCCGGTCCTTGTTCTCGCCGGTTTCACCGGTCAGGACGAAGCAGGACGCCTTGCCGCATGCGCTGGCGATCGCCTTGGCGAACTCGGTTTTGCCCGTGCCGGGCTCCCCGTAGAGCAGGACGCTGCAAGGCCTTTCCGAAGAAAGCAGGGAGCGGAGGATCTCCACGCTGCGCCCGGGTAGGCTGAACGCCTCGGGAAGGTATGCGCCGGCGTCGCCCCGCCTGTGGAACGTCGAGCCGAGGGGTTCGGAGCGCAGGCCCAGCAGGTGCTCGGAAATGGCCGGGTTTACGTTGTAGAAGGCGCCCCGGTTAGAGAAGTCCGGGTATTCAGTCAACCCGCACCGGACAAGCCGCCCCCCGCGGCTTCCCGAGGCGCGGATCCGGTGCGCCGGCACGCCCGTCATGACCGAAAGCAGGCCGAACTTCTCCGGGACACGGAAGCTGTCGCAGAGCTGTTCCATCGGGCCGAACTGGCGGTAGCACAGGGTTGCCGTCAGCAGTTCGACGTCATCGTCCGTGAGCCGGAAGAGCCGCCTCACGTCGTCCATTCCCGGGACAAGGGATCCGGCACCGGCCGCGTCCTCCGCTGCGATGTCGCGGCCCAGCAGGTCCCGGAGGCACTCTTCCAAAGCGGATGCCTTGAGCCCGTTTACCGGAGTCCCGATGCTGTCGAGAATCCATTCTGCGATCTCGCTCTCGTCATGCCGGTCCAAGGCCCCGACGATGCCCTCCGCCTTCTTCGCCGCCTCCTCGTCCGAAAACCCGCAGAGGACGAAGGACAGCAGCGCCTCCCTGCCCGCCTCCGACAGCGGCGACAGGATGAACGTCAGGCTCTTCTCGTCCAGCTCGACGGCCCCCAGCACGTTCCTTGCGTACGTCAGCATCGTGCAGTGCAGGGGATGGCCGCTCACATTCCCGTCGTTTTTGGCCAGGCGTCCGTTAAACATGGTCTGCTTGCGTTTTCTCATAGGTTAGGTGCCTCTCGTTTCTTTTTGTTGCTTGACGGCATCTTACGCCAGGCACACGGACATTGAGTGTCCGTCAGGATAATGCTATTCTTTTTTTCACACGGACGCTGTTTGTCCGTCTGGCCTGATAAAGTGGAGGGCATGCCGGTGAAAAGGACCAAGTCTCAATACGCACGCCTGATAGAACTCGACCGGAAGATCCGGGGCGGCGGGTACCCGAACTGCCTCACGTTCGCCGGGGACTGGGGCGTGTCGCAGAAGACGGTGCAGCGCGACATCGACTTCCTCAGGGACCAGTGCGGGGCGCCGGTCTTGTACGACAGGGACCGCAAGGGGTTCTGCTACGGGGAAAAGTCCTGGTGGCTGCCGTCGGTGACGCTGAGCGAGGGGGAGCTCCTGGCCGTGCTGCTGGCGTCCCGGGTGGCCGAGCAGTACCGGGGCAGCCCCGTGGCCAAACAGATCGGGCGGGTGTTCGGGAAGCTGGCCGGCCTCCTGCCCGACAAGGTGTCCATCAACCCCGCGCTGCTCTACGCAAGGTTCACGTTCACGGCGCCGCCGTCCAAGCCGGTCAACGAAGAGGTCTGGTCGACCGTGGTGCGGGGACTGCTGGACCAGCGCACGCTCCGCATCAGGTACCGGACCTTCGATGCCGCCGAGACCAGAGACGGCAAGGAGTCCCGCATCGACCCCTACCACATCGCGAACCTGCAGGGGGAGTGGTACGTGTTCGGCGTGCACCACGGCCATACCGACGTGCGCCAGTTCGCCATGGCAAGGATCGGGAAGGCGGTACTGACCGAGCAGGGCTTCGCCATACCCGGCGGGTTCGACCCGGCGAAGCTGCTGGCGGGGACGTTCGCACGGTATGCCGGCGACGGCGAGGCGCAGACAATCCGGCTCTTGTTCGACAAGGAGGTCGAAGGCTGGGTCACGGAGCGGGAGTGGCACCCGCAGCAGAAGCTCAAGCGCCGGAAAAACGGCGACATCGAACTTGAGTTTCCGGCAAAGGGCCTGTTCGAGGTGCAGCGCTGGGTGCTGTCGTGGGGTCGCTGGGCCAAGGTGTTGGGACCTGAAGAATTGACTGATGCGGTGCGAAACGAAATCCGCTCAATGGCGGCAAACAGTGGTGAATGAGAATATGGCGACTCCTGTCATGGACGATGGGCCACTGACTGCCAGCGATAAACGAATCACGCCGTTAGTCGGATGACTCCGTCTGCGTCAGTTTTGACGATGCCGCTCCGAGAAAGGCGTAGGAAACCCTTCCTGATGATGGCGCGAAGCTGAGGACTGGTGCTCTTGAACCCGAGAAGACGAGCGACCCCGACCGCCATCTCATCTTCAGAAGCACCGTGGTAGTGATGCAACAGGCAGCAGATGGCCGCGTCGTATTCATCAGGTGAAATCATCGTAGGTTTGCGCAGCGTATTCGTCGTGACATTCGCACGGTTTCGGGGGACTGTCTGAGTGTTCGGAAGGCAGATGAAATCGGTCCGGCGAACTATAGCGCCTGCCCGCTCAAGCGCTCTAATAGCAGTCTTCACATGCAGTTCAAACGCACCTGAAATCCGCGAATAGCCAAAAAGAGCACGGCAGCGGTTCTGGAGTTCATCCCTATGGATCGGGGCTTCACGTTCAAGAACCCTGACAATGACGCCTTTGACCGATTCGACAGGGTTGTCGCTGAGACTGAAGTTGCCAGTGATCTGGGCATAAGGTACGGCAAGCGCGCCGAGTTGCATCTCACAATTACAGTCAGTGTCGGCACGAGTGACGAGTGAAGCACTGACCACAGCGGAAGGAACGGCAGAGGAAATCACTTCACGCGTTGAAGAGGTGTATCCAGAATGGCCTTCTTCAGAAAACGCACTCGTTTTACCCTCACGTTGCCCTGAAAAGTCGTCTTCGCTATCGTCGGTCTCCAGGCATAAAGACTCGATCCGCCGCCTAATCTTCTCTTTCTCGTTCTCAGTCTGTTGGAACCAGTCAGTGCTCCAGATACGGTGAATGCGCCATCCTTGAGACTCTAGCACTCCCTGACGGAGACGGTCACGCTCGCGGGCAAAACGGGATGAATGGTAGGAGGCGCCGTCGCACTCAACACCTAAAAGATACCGGCCGGGACGGTTTGGATCAATGACCGCAAGGTCGATGAAGAAACCAGACTGTCCGACCTGGGTATCCGCCTGATATCCCATTGCTTCAATCGCTCGCAGGACGGCGGTCTCAAACGGGGAATCCTCATCACGTCCGGTTGCGCGCGGGCTGTCGAGAAAACCCGTGCGGGCAAACCGCAAATAGTTTTTAAGGGCAATGATGCCAGGCGTTGGAGCGGCACCGGAACTGATGTTAATATCGTCGTCAGTAATCGAAGAAAAGATTTCGCAGCGGTATTTTGCACGCGAAAACAGGACGTTGAGGCGACGTGCCCCATGTTCGCCATTAATAGGGCCAAAACTGTTTGCCATATAACCTGATGCGTCGCGGCCATAGCCGACTGAAATGAAAATAACGTCGCGCTCATCACCTTGGACGCTTTCCAGATTCTTCACAAAAAAAGGCTCATGGCAGTCGCGGGCGATGAAGGCTTCGAGAGCCGGATCCCCACGCCGCACAAGTTCAAGCTCATCGAGGATCGCGTCACGCTGACTGGTAGAAAAAGTCGCAACGCCAAGGGTGACCGCAGGACATTCGCGGGCGTGGGACTGGATCGCCTTTGCGACAATGCCGGCCTCCAACCGATTTGTCCGGGACCGGGCACGGTCATAACATCCGGCAACCGCGTGATACCGAACCCCTAGCCCGCCGTGTCCATTATGAAAGGGGCTGGGGACTATAAAAAGCTTATCGTCATAAAACGTGTGATTCGAGACGGCGATGAGGGATTGATGCCGGCTTCGATAGTGCCAGCGCAGCGAGGTCTCCGGCACGCCCCGCGCCGTACAAAGCGACAGAATGCTCTCCATGGCCAATACCGGCGCAGACTTGCTTGAAACAGGGCGTCCCGCTGACACGCTTCCCGACTCGGAATCAGAATCCTCGTCTTCACTGGAAGAAAGACGGTCGAAGAAACTCGTAGGCGGGAGCTGTTTGCTGTCACCAACCACAACGATCTGTTTTGTGCGGGCTATCGCACCGAGGGCGTCAACTGGTTTGACCTGACTGGCTTCGTCAATGACAAGCAGGTCAAATTCGACGGTGCCGGGCTCCAAGTATTGCGCAACGGACAACGGACTCATCAGAAACACCGGTTTGATACGTTGCACGAGACCTCCGGCGCGGCGCATTATTGTGCGTATGCTTCTTCGGTTACGTTTACGTTCCGCCTCGCCACGCAAGAAACCGATGTCTCCGATTTCGTCCGCAACACGCGGAATGCTGGAATGGTGAGCGGCAAGGACCCGGTGTCGGGCAACATTCAGGCGCTGTTTGTCGGTCTCGCGGAATTCCTCGACGGCACGGTTATGCCGAGTCCCTTCAAATTCCGCCAGCGCGGGACGCTCCCGCATGGCATTGCGAATCAAGCTTGTCAGCAGTGATCGCCGGAAAGAGGATTCCACGAGCGAGTGGTCCAGTCGGTCAGCCGCAGTCTCAACAACGAGGGATCCCACACCGAGTTCGGAAAGCTCCCGCCCTGCCCGCAAGTAGCGGGACCAGTCGGGGAGCGTTGGAAGCGCTTCGCTCCACATAGCCAAACGTTGTGTGAACTCGGTGAAAGGAATGTCCTCAAGCGGACGACCGCAGGCTGAGGCCCAGTCCAGGACAAAACGCTTGGCAAGGTTGCCTGCTTTCGCAAGGAAGGTGTCGCGGGCCTGTATGAGACGCTCTTTGGCTTCTGCAATCGTTTCAGTTGCGGGCACTGCGCCAACCAGACACCGGAAATCCTGACCCAGCCCAATGCGCTCGGCCTCTTCGACCCAATCAAACACGGTTTGTGCACTGTCCCAGTCCGTGGCCTCTCTGCGCCAGAGCGTCCCGAAAGCCCGACGGCCGACATCTTCACTGACGATGAGGGCACCCTGAATCCTGCGCAAACACATAAACGTTTCAAGAAGATTGATGCGCTCGGTATCGTTAGACGGGGGGCGGCCGATGGTGACCCCCTTGAGAGCCGCACGGGCGCTTCTGTAGGAGGTGCTGAAGAACTTAAACGGAGATCCCTTTTTCGCCGATATGGAATTGCATTCTTGGGACCAGTCCCGATCATATGCAGTCGCGGCGACCTTTCCATCATTCGCAACAACAATGCGTGACAGATCTCGGCCGTAGGTCAGAATTTCAGCGAGCCTAGCCCTCTCTGTGTTCCAAACCTCTCCGGCTATGGCAGACCGGTCCATCGCGCCGGGGGCTGCAAGAAGGGTCGTGCCAATAACGAGTTGATCCGAAAGATGGCTGAGGCTGTTTGAAGGTCGTTGAGCGATCGCGGAAGCCAGGGTTGCTGCCGTTTGAAGAAGTGCCCGAAGAGCGACTTGCGTCTCGTCGAGCAGAGAGGCTGTTGTGGCCAGATCGATCCGAAGAACATTGTCTGCACAAACCCCGCGCCAGATTGAATCATTGGGTGAACCCACTGTGTAGAGCACTTCTCCGAATGAGGCAGCCGCTTGGCTACGGATGTCGATATCGTCTGGCGACCATTGCTCGGCACCTTCCAGATCGACTTCGACGCCTTCGTCCTCCAGAAGACATATCTGCCCGATAATCTCATAAGGTGTGAGACCCGATGGGAGCAAAGGATCATGAAGGCAAAACGGAGCTCTATTTAAAACATCACGTCTGCGGGTCAGGTCGTTGATTGTTTTTTTCTCTTGCGCATTGACGGGGGGACCCAACCTCCAAGCATCCATCACCGAGGCCAGCATACGGGCGCTGCTCTGACTGGCCCCATGCAGTTCCAAGCATATGGGGCCTAGCCCCTCATGTTCAAGACGGCGTTTGACGACATCAAGCGCAGCCATTTTCTCTGCTACGAAGAGAACGCGTTTCCCGTCGAGGACTGCTGTGGCGATAAGGTTGGTGATAGTCTGGCTCTTGCCGGTACCGGGGGGGCCCTGAATCACGAGGTTCATGCCCCGACGCACTTTCTCAATCGCAAGCGTCTGGGAAGTGTCTGCATCTACCACATGGTCCAAACGGTCAGACGGGACAAGTTCGTCTATAGGTGTGTCTTCTTGGAAGGGTACAACGGATGGAGGTAGGCCATCCATCAGAAGTCCCGAGAACAGGGGGTGACGGGCAAGAGACTTCTCCTTTGACCATTTCTCGGCTTTAAGGTCAAGGTACATCAGGTACTTCTGAAATGAGAAGAACCCCGTCACGATGCCGTTGGGCAGGACCTTCCATCGCTTCTTCTCTTTCGTAAGCGTGGCAACATTGCTCAGGTATTCTTTAATTGAGAACGTTTCTTCCTCGGTTTCCGGTTCTCGGAGGTCGAGCCCGAACGACTGCCTGAGACGTGCAGCGAGTGAAACGTTTCCGAAAATCTCTTCACCTTCGCGGACACTCAGCACAAAGCGCTGCGTGTCGTTTGCGGCCTTTGGATTACGGACAAGTTGAACAGGCACAAAAACCAAGGGGGCATGGAGTGCAATATCAGAGTGATCATCTTCGTACCAGGTGAGCTGCCCGAGAGCGAGGAAAAGGAGATTGGTTCCTTGTTCCTCAATAGCCGTGCGCGCATCGCGCTCCATCGTTAACAGACGCTTTACAAGTGCCTCGGATGTCAGGCCTGTCTGGAGATAGCGGTCATTATGGCGTTTCTCGGACATCTCTGACTGGCCATTCTCATCCGAGTCCTCGTCTGTATCAAAAAGATCGGAACGGTCAGAAGGCACTTGCACTGGCCTTACTGTTTTCCCGGCGGTACTGGGTTCGGCGGAATCTGGGTCGCCGGCCGTTCCTGGAACAACACTCGAAGAGAACAGACCTGGAGCCTTCTCCGCCACAGGTCTGAAGGTGAAGGCCCTTCCCTTTTCCACAAGTCGGTCATAGACCTGCTCGGCACGTTCATTCACAATCTGCACTATTCGAGCGCTCTTTCCGTCCGGGCGCAACGAAAGAGCCCGGTTGCGGAGTGATAAGTCCAACAACTCATTCCGCGCCTTTTCGAGTGCCAGGGCGAAATCGCGATCATCAGCTATGGAGAATTCCAAATTCATGTTGTGATGTTAGGGTGCGCCGGAGCTGGGCGCAACACATATTTCCCGTTTCACGTCACTCGCTTCCAGCCCCTACTTCTGGCCCAGCTTCTTCCGGGCCTCAGTCTTGCTCATGGCTTTGGCCCTGGCCAGAGACTCAAGCGTCCTGGCGCGCAGCCTGAGACGGCCAGGTGATGTCTCCCAGTGCGAGACCGTCAGGCTGGACACGCTTGTTAGCCTGGCCAGTTCGGCCTGCGTCAGTCCCAGCCTCTGCCTGAGCTTTTTGACCATGTCGCCCGTGGGCCGTATGCGCGTTTGTTTTAGCTCTTCAGGCTCCGGCGCCTTCACGCAGTTGCCGACGTCCTTCTGCACGCTGCGCAGCAGGCGCTTGAGTTCAAGCACCTGGCGCTTCAACTCCAAGACGTCTCGGCGCAGGTTCAGGACGGGTTTGCGCGTGGCGCTGATTGCGCCCTTGGCGATCGCTTCTCCGAGTACGGTGTTCAGGTTCATAAGACTCCAATCATGTTGACATGACAACGCCGGCGTTTCCGGCCGACACACACACAAGACACTTTGAATGTACGCCGCGTACATGGCAATGTCAAGCTGCCTAAAATTTAACCACCGGTGCCAGCAGCAGCTTCACGGCTGTCTGTTAACACACATCGCATTGTTGATGATCTGGAGGGCCGCCAGCCCCGCTAACCTGCCAACAAGCTGTCCTGCTAATCAACTGTCCATCCCATTCACCCTTTTAGCTCGTTTCTTAGTTACTGGCTCACGAAACCGACGCTTGAGCCCCCTGCTCGACGGCCGCCCGCAGTTCCGCAATACGCCCGTCATGGTCGTAGCGCATCGCGGTCTTGTCAACCGTCCAGCCGCCCAACCGCTTCGCGATCTCGTCGCTCACGCCGGCCTCGGCGAGCCGCGTCCTGAAAGTATGCCGCCA
>CAZXVN010000237.1:0-2980 GCA_964643945.1 uncultured Lentisphaeraceae bacterium
ACCAACCGGCTAGGCCTGACCATTCCCTTCGTCTTATTTGGTATTTTCCGCTACCTGGCTCTTGTTTATACACAAGATGAAGGGGGACGCCCCGAGAAGGTCATGCTCACAGATAAAACGCTCATCCTGACTGTGCTTTGCTATGCGGGTGTAGCGCTTGTCATTTTCTTGACGGCATCATAATCCCCTATCAAGTCCATCGCTCACGCAGTCAAAGCGATAAGACCTGCCCCTGGTGCTCAGAACTCCCAGCCCTTGCGGATATAAGGCTTGAGCAGCGCGTTGGCCGCGTCGTTGCCGGCGAACGCCTGCTTGCCGCTGTTCCACACGAGCTTGCCGGGAACCTGCTGCGCGATCGTGCCGACCAGCATGCTCTCGAGCATCGGAATCGAGACCCCGATGTCGGAGTAACAGGTGCCCTCGCCCTTGCAGGCGTTGACGAACTCAGCGTAATGGCCGCCTTTGCAACGCTCGATCGTCTGCGGGAGGTCCTTCAGCGCCTCGTGCTTGGCCGTCGACTTCATCTTCTCCTCGCCTTTGAGCGCAACATAGGCTTCCTCGCCGTAGTCGTTGGTGCTGACCATCATGCCCTTGTCGCCGATAATGAGGCAGCCGGTGTTCGGCACCTGCCCCAGCGTGGCGATGACCTGCGGCATCATCTCCACTGAAGGCTTGAGGTTGCCGTCATACCAGAAGAGGTTGACCGCCGGCAGGGTTTTGCGGGCCGCATAGGTCATCTTGACGATGCTCTTGGACGGATAAGTCTCGCCATTCATGCCTTCGATCTGGATCGTCTCGGCGGCGGTCACGTTCGCGAGTTGCAGGCCGCGGAACGGCACATTCATCGTGTGGCAAGCCATGTCGCCGAACGCGCCCGTGCCAAAATCCAGAAAGCCGCGCCATTTGAAGCTGTGGTACACGCCCGCCTTGAACGGGCGCTCCTTCGCCGTGCCCAGCCAACTGTCCCAATCAAGTGTGGCGGGAACCGTATCCGACCCTTCGGGACGCGCGATGCCCTGCGGCCAGATCGGACGGTTCGTCCACACATGCACCTCGGTGACGTTGCCTAATATGCCCGCGTGCAATAGTTCGACGTTGCGTCGCAGCCCGTTATCGGCGCTCCCCTGATTGCCCATCTGCGTCACCACGCCGTTGGCCTTGGCGACCTTCTCGAAATAATGCGCCTCCCAAATCGTGCGCACCAGCGGCTTTTGGACGAACACGTGGCAGCCCAGTTTCATCGCGCGGATCGCGGCCGGCGCGTGCGTGTGGTCAGGCGTGGAGACGGTCACCGCGTCCAGATTCTTGCACTCATCGAACATCTTGCGGTAGTCGCTGTAACCCTTGACGTCCGGGTTCTTCTCTTTGACAACTGCCAGACCTTTGTCAACTTGACTGCGGTCCACGTCGCACAGCGCCACGATGTTCTCGCCCATCCCGAACATCGGGTTCCAGTCGGACCACCCCTTGCCGCCCACGCCGATCACGCCAATGTTTAGCTTCTCGCCCGGCTTGCGAAATTTGGCAGCCACACGCGCCACCTTCGGATAGGCGTCCGCCCCGAACGCATTGCCCCCCGACAAAGCCAAGGAGACAGCCGCACAACCCGACCCCTTCATGAACTCACGACGATTGAATCGCATCATAAAAAAACCTCTCTTGCATTATTTCCCCGGCTATCTCGATAACAACGGGAGACAGGCATGAAAAATGAGTTTAAGTATAAATCAGTCAGAACTGTAATGCAAACTCATGTTGCAGGCAAAAAACGGAAACAGCCCGTCAATGCCTCGACCTCCACCCCCTTCGGGGTCTGGAGGTCGAGCGTCCCCGCGAGCTGTCACGCATGTGCCTCAGACCTATTTGTCTGCCCCTGGAATTGGAGCGCTATTCTCAGCCGGAAGCTCAACGTCTTTGTCGCTCTCGAAATCGATCGCAGTGGGCTTGCAGTTCATGCTGTAAAACTCCGACTCCTTGTTCTCCAGAATGTCCGACATGCGTACCGTGCGACCGGTATAGGCCGAGATCCGCCCGATGATCGCACAGGCCGTGGACATCGCCACATTCTCGCCCTCATTCAGCACGTTGCCACTCAAGATGCCCTCAAGAAGGTCAACATGCTCGTTGACATACGGGTCGCCCCCCTTGCCGACGTCATCAAACTGGACCTCTTTACCGTCGGTACGCGTCACCTTGCCGCCTCCCGAAATCTCCGCATCGGCCGTACGGAACAGCTCGCCCACACGATCGCTACAGCCCGCGATCTGGCGACACATACTGTGGATGTGCACGCCGTCGTCATAGTCAAAGTCGACGCTGAAGAAGTCATACTGGTTGCCGGTCTTGCGGCGTGTGCGAGCACCGAAGCCGGTGGCGGTCTTCGGATAACGCCCGATGAACCAGTTCGCCACGTCGATGTTGTGGACGTGCTGCTCGACGATATGGTCGCCCGACATCTCCGTCCAGTTCACCCAGTTGTTCGCCAGATAGGTGGCGTTGGTGTCCTCCGGACGGCGCGTGCGGGTCCACGGCACGCGGCCGTTCCAGTATACCGCACCCCCGATCACGGAGCCGATCTTCCCGTCTTTAATCGCCTTGGCCTGACGCAGGTAAGTGCCCTGATGACGGCGCTGCGTGCCCGCCACGAGCGCCAGCTTCTTGGCCTTGGCCTCGGCCGCCGCCGCTAGAAACTGGCGGATGCCCAGCCCGTCCACCGCCACGGGTTTCTCGGCAAAAACGTGCTTGCCCGCCTTGACAGCCGCAGCAAGATGAATCGGACGGAACGCCGGTGGCGTTGCGAGAATCACAATCTCGCAACCGCTTTCCATCACCTTCTTGTAAGCCGCACCCCCGCCAAACGCCATCTTCTCATCACACCCGCACTTTTTCGCGGTGCCCTGGGCCTTGTCCAAGAAAAAGTCGGCTAAAGCGACCACTTTAATCTCGTGTCCGATTTGCTTAGCCGCCTCGGTCAGGTTAC
>CAZXVN010000238.1:0-6832 GCA_964643945.1 uncultured Lentisphaeraceae bacterium
AAGCTGGTCACAGGCCACAGCACGGTCAACACCATCCTGAAATTTTATTACAATCCCCAACGGGAACATCTGCGGGCTGTGTTGGGCGATAAGCTGCCGGGCATTTTGACAGGTCGCGAGGATAAAGCTAAAATTATTAACAAAGACACAAGGCCGGCATTGCCGGATGCAGACCCCGTGGCTCAGGTTGCTGAACTGCTCAAAAACATGAGTAAGGCCGACCGGGTGCGGTTGGCCAAGTTGCTGCAAAAGGCGTAACACAGGGGGGGGGAGCATGATGGATCCGAAGAAAGCTGATTGGAAAGAGTACGAAAGGCATTACAGAGACTTGTTCTGGCGGGAAGAGCGCGGGGAGCTGCCCGAGGAGGAAAGTGCGAGGCTGAATGACATAACGAAGAGACTAGGCATGTCGAAGCTCGATTTTCTGTGGGGCATGTGGCACATCGCTTATAACACTCTTCAACATAAAGACCGCGAAGCAGGCCTGGGTAAGGACCCAAATGCGGACACCGGCCCGAAGGAACCGGTGGACCAAGACAGCAATCCTGACGGGCCGGCCGGCCAAGACATGAGCCCAGAGATCAGCGACCTGCCAGTATTAGAAAACATGAATGAGGATGCCGCACTGCTGGCTCATTGGGAGCTTATCATGCGGTCAGATGTCGAGATTATGGGGCTCCTCCAAGACCGTGACTCACATTACGCCAAACATGAAGATTGTGCGCTAAAAGAGACCCGTTTCCGGAGGAACCTCGCGGTCGACAACCTTGTCAGCCGGGCGTGGAGCGGCAAACTGACCTTCGGGGAAATTAAAAAATTACAGAGCGCGGCCGCAGGGGACGGGCAACAACTCTCACCCGACGAAAGGCAGGCGTTTGTGAAACACGCGGAAGATCGCGGCCAGACGCTTGAAGAGTTTCTTCAGATTCTGTTGGAAATCAACCGTTTCGTCGGTAAAACAGGTGAAGACGATTTCAATTACGAAGATAATCATGAGGGGATGATCGACCATTGCGCCCGTACCCCGCTGTTTCTTCCCGCGGCATTTGCGAACATAGACGTCATGCGTACCTTGGACAGGTGCAAAATGCTAGCGGCGATCATCGTGTTGCAGGCAGACGAAATGAAGGAACAGGCCAAGGGGCGCGGCACATGGCCCTTAAAAACGACGGTTTCGGTCGCGAAGGCCTTGATTATAAACTACTCCTCATTGTTGCAAAATGGAGCCGCTGTTGGTGCCGACGAATCGCCCCATGGCGGACCCACCGTCTACGGGTTGGCGTATTTGGCTATGTTCAAAGATGCACATGAAGCGGCCAGTGGTCTACTCAAGAAGGCGCTGTGCGCATCCTACGTGGAGAAGGCGCAGGTCGAGGCAATTTGCGGATGGCTCCGGGACACAAAGGTGAGTTTCCCACCTCAACTGCCATGGGACGCCCCGAAAAACATCCGTGAAGGGCTTGAGTTGCTGATGGACAAATTCGACCTGTCGGGAAAACCGCCCGCGGCAGCGTCGGCCACGAGCAAGAAAACTTCGAGAGCCCCCAAAAAGCACATGGCAGTCACAATCAAAGATGCCGCTCAAATCTGCGATAAGTCAACATCCATGATCAAAAAGTGGGAACGCGGAGAAAACACCCCTGAGGGCTGGCCTGGGCGCGGAGACCTAATGGTTTTGAAAGCGTTTGCCAATACGCGGGAAGGCAAACAAAAGCTTAAAAAAGCGATAAAGAACGCGGCCCGGATTGGCGATATGGACAAGATGTCCCGGCATGTCGCCCGATAGTGATAACGGAAGAACTGAGATGAACCGTCCTGCTTAACGCGGGACGGTTTTTGTTTTTTATGGTCACGAAATGGACACCGCGCAAACATTTTTTAGTGCAATGATAAGGGGGCATGAGTGACAGGTGTCCATTCGCGAAATGGACACCTAGCAGGCACTTTTGGGGGATGTGTGCAAGTCGCCATACGCGACAGAAAGAGGTGTACACATGATCACAAGAGAAGAGTTGGTTATGAAGTTCCTGACCGCCCCGCAAGAGGAGTTGACGCGGTGGTATGAATTCGCTGAAAACAAACGCGAGGTGTCAGCGCCTGCCGACCGCAAGCTGCTGACGCTCGCCGCAGCCGCCAAGGTCCTAACAGTGAGCCGCCAAACCGTTTTCAGAATGTGCCGCGACGGGCGGCTGCCCGTGGTGGAGACCCGCGCCGGCCGTTTCCGCGTGCCGTCGTACGCGCTGACCACACTGCTGCAGGGCGGAAACTCCTGCGCATCGAAAAAGGAGGTGGGCCATGCGTAAACACAATGCGCAGAAACGGAGTTCTTATCCGTCCCAGCGGGCAGACGCCCTCGAGAGATATGTCAGACATAACATCCCGCTTTCCAACACGGCCCATCATCTGTACGTGTCCGCCAGATGGCTCGAGATGGAGAAATCGGTCTTTTGCGGACGCGTGGTCGCAGGATTCAACGAGTTGGCTGCGACGGGGCGGATAGACAAGGACAGCGTCAAGCCGTCGCTTCTGGAAATGCAGGAAAAGGGGGTAATGGAGGTCAAGATCGGCAGTCCGATCAAAAAGGACAACAAGGCCACCGAGATCCGCCGCCTGACCCTTGCCGAAATCAAGGCGCGCATGCCGCCGGACAGCGACGCGCGCAAACTCGCGAAAGCGCTGGCCCGCCGCCCCTTTGAGTTCGAAGGGGAGCTGAAGCGGCCGTGTTGGAACGCGGGGCACACCGGACGGGTCTGCTCCAAGCATCCCAACTATCAGGGCCTGCCCGCGGACCGGCGCGTGCAGGGGCTGATGCAAAATGTCGGACCGGACCAGATGCTCGTTTGCACCGACATCAAGCAGGCCGAGCCGACCATCACCAAGCACATCTTGGGGTTTCCCAAGGAAACCGACCTGTACGCGCTGCTCATGGAGGCGGCCGGGATCGACAGACAGAAATCCAAAGACATGCTCAACGCGTTGGCCTACAGCAGAAACACCCAGGGGTTCTTCTCGTACTGGCCGGACCGGGCGCAGAGCGACGCCACATTGCGCTCGTATGCCGATCACCTGCATCGCTACAAACAGGCCCTGCTGCAGGAGGTGCGGAAGAGCAGGTCCGTCACCACGCTCACGGGCCGGAGGGTTGCGGCGGAGAAAGGCATGCGGCTGCACGCGGGCATGCCTTTCAATTGGAAGGTGCAAGGCACGGTCGCGGACATCATCAATCCCGTGTGCCTCGCCCTCTTGGACATATCCAAGGTGGTCATTCCGATGCATGACGCCATCTATACGGTTCTGCCGGTCAACTCCGGCACAGCGTTTGTTGCCGACATGATAACGGAACGCGCACGCGAGATCGGGATTGCCGTCAAAGTGCAAACCGAAGTCAAATATTCACGTTAGCCGTCAGGGTTTCCCGTACAGTGAGCAGGTCCGGAATAGATGTTAAGCTGTACGGGAAACCCTGCCCCAAATCCACATAGGAGCAAGGTATTTGAAACAATACACAAAAATCTCTCTCTCTTCTCTCTCGGGGTTGGGGTGTTTTCTCAAAAAAATCAGTTAGGGTGCCCTGACTAGTTCAAATTTTGAACTAGTCTAGTCTAAAATTTAGACTAGCCCGACACAAACGGCTCACAGACTACACAAAAAAATTTAGCAGACTGCACAAAATATTTTGGCAGCGAAGAAAAGACAAAACCCAAGCGGGGCTTGATAAAACGGCAATGTCAGGGTTGCGCACAAACCTAACGGAGGGACAACGATCACCGAGAATTCAGCATTGATCTGAAAGACACTGTTCGAACAAAAGTGGCTACCGTCAAATTGAAGGCAGCTACCGTCAATTTGACGGTAGAGCCGGTCCGGAAAGAACACGCACAAAACAAATCCAGCCCCGAGAAGCAGGTCAGGTAAACACCGCCGGATCAGGGTCAGGGTCAGACAGGGACTGCGTCTCGAAAAGGGGGTCGAAATCACGTTAGGGGGTCGAGAAGAACACTTCGTGCCGAAAAAGAACACTCCGTGTCGAAAAAAGAGCCCTGCGTGCCGAAAAAGACAACTCCGCACCGGAAAAGAGCCCTGCATGCCGAAAAAGAGAACTTCGCGGCGTTTTTCGCAGTCTCACGACTCCCGCAACTCCCACACATCCCACCCGGCCACCAACAACACCCCGCCGCGACACCACCAACCACCGCCCGCTCACCACCAACCGCCGCCATCGCGACAACTACCGCCGCCCGGCCACCGAACAACCGCCGTCCGCGCGACAACCACCGCCGTCATCGCCGCAACACCGGCAAGTCCAACGCTCATTCGTTCAACGAGCACTGTGTGAATGATCATCCGGGTAAAAACCGACCCGCCAACCTCGGTCGCCGCCCCCACGCCCGCAGGATAGCGGGCGGAGAAGGGGGCGGCTCCCTCGCACCGGTGCCGCCGCCGCAGGATAGCGGCGGGAGAGTGGCACCTTAATCGGGCGGATACGCCCGAAGGAGAACCGACGCCGCGCACGCCCGCAGGATAGCGGGCGGAGAGGCGCGGCTGCGTTCTGGGTTTCTATTACCGTCGGCGCTAGGGCGCCTATTACAGTTCCGAAGCGGACCCCCTCTGTCAACCCATCCCGACCGGGGCGCACGCCCGCAGGTAGCGGGCGGACACTGCGCCCCTGCGTCGGCCTGCGCCCCGCGCGGGATAGCGCGGGGCATGCAGGCCTCTTTGCCCCGCGCAACCGCTGTGTCCCCGCGTCGTTGTCTCCGTCCGGCGTGTCTCGCCCTCGGGCGGCTCAGCCGGAGTACCGGCTTCGCTCGCCGGCCTGCTGCGGCGCGCCCTCTCGCGGCCCGGCCGTCGCGGGATACCGCTAGGCCGGTCTTCGCTCGTTCGCGCGCCCCCCGCGATAGCGGGGGAGCAGCAGGCCGGGCTGCGAGTCGGCGGATACGCCGCCTCTTGCCCCTCGGGCTCCTGCCTGTCGGCCAGGGGGGCACATCCCCCCAAACCCCCTTGACACGTTCGGCCCTGCCTCCTCGCCGCGCCGCCGCCTTTGCCGCCCGCAGGATAGCGGGCGTCCGGCGGCGCGGCTTCGTCGGCACGGCCTCACTCCGGCGGCGCAGCGCGATCCTCGGGGCGACCTCGGAGCCTGAATACAGTCTCCGAGGCGGCTCTGGCACCTCGGGGCGATCTCGTCGGGATACCGCCGAGCTTCCCCGGGTGCCTCCGCCGGCCCCTCGTTCGCGCACCTGCGCCTTTCTTCCGCACATGCCCGGATACGGGCAGTGCGTTCCTGTGCGCGGCTCCGCTCGTTCCTCGCTGCGCGTCTGCCCGGAGAGGTCTCCCCGGACCCCTCGCGCCCGCGCACCCCGGCAGACCGCCGACCCGCGACCGCCCGCCTCGCCGCTCCCCCCGCCGCCCTTCCCCCCAGAACCCCCCTTCCTGCGAACCCCCCTGCTATCGCACGCATCCGGGGGGAAGGGCTCGAAAAACAGGCCTTTTCATTGGGCCGTTTTTTTTGGGGGGGAGCGGTGACCGCATCCTCATTGCGGCGGTCACCCTTCGGGCTTCGGCGGTCGGCGCGGGACCCGTGGCGGCTGCCGGGTACGCGCAGCATCCGGAGCCTGCCGGGGCGGCTCGCCGCGCCTCGCACGCCCCGCCATTCTCCGGCTGCCGCGCTTGCGCGGGCTTACCCAGACGCGGCAGCCGTTGCGGCTTCGCCGCACCGTCCGCCGCCCGACCCAACGACAACTACAACACCCATAACACCCATAAGGCTCAGCATTACCCAGCTCATACCCATTCTCACCCTTCCCGCTATCAGCATCCCTTGGGGGGGGCGACACGCCCCCCCGCGTCGAGCTTCCGCGCCCGGCTACAGGCGCGGCGATCTCGCCGACTCCCCCCGATACCAGACGCACCGCATTGCAGCGCGCTCCACGCTTCGCCGCTGCTTTTCGCCGCCCCGCGCCGGATACGTCGCAGCGTCTCATGCACAGCCATACAGCGCCGGGCACCGCCTCGGCTCACACCGCGCCCCTGGCGTCCAGTCGCCCGGACTACCGGTCTTGGTGTTGCCGCCGGGGCGCGGTTCGCCTCCTTGTGTCCGTCGCTGTACGGTCACCGGCTCGCGTTCCGCAGCGGCATCCCCGGCGTCGGGCGTGCGGGCCGTCTGTCCGGACAGTCGCAGGCTTGGTGTCCGGCCATCCGTCCCGCACGCTCCACGCCGGCGTCCCCGTTCTGTCTTGTGGCAGCCGGTCGCCCTGCTCCCGGGCTGCCCCGCCTGACTCCCACGCGCCGCCGCGTGCATGCGCACGCCCTGCCTTGGCGCCTCTGCCGGCGAACGCCCTGCGTCCACGCATCCGGCCCGGCTACGGGACCGTCTGCGTTCCCTCCGGGCGTCGCCGTCGCTGCGCCTCGGCACGGTCGCCGGCGGGCGTTCCCGCAGCGTGCATCCAGCCGGCCGGCGCCCCCCCCCCCCTCCTCCTTCGCAGGCTCATTGCGGTGTCGGGCGCCGCGCCCGCCGGCTTCTTCCCGATCCCGAGTGCGGCGGCTCCGCCGCTGCGCGTCGAGGGCCGCCGCCGACCTTGCCACGCGCTCCCACTCGCGGCGCGTGCCTGCGCACGCCATACCGGTCCGGCACCGGCCAGCCGCGCGGCGCTACTAAGCGGAGATACGACCCGGCGCGCGCGCGGCAGGCCTTGCCGGGCGGTGACGGCCGCAAGCTTGCCGTCAGCCGCCCGTCATCCGGACCGCTACGGTCGCCGCCGCTCGTTTGCCGCAGCGGCATCTGTGTCGGCCAGCGCACCGGCCGCCGCGTCGCAGGCTCCTTGCGTGCCGGATGCGC
>CAZXVN010000239.1:0-2284 GCA_964643945.1 uncultured Lentisphaeraceae bacterium
CGCCTCAAGGTCCGACTCCAGCACACCCGCCGCCCGTATGCCGCCCGGCATTTTCGCTTTACGCAGCACACCTTTTCGTGCCAGATAGTGGATGGCCCTTGGCGTCCTGTTCAACCGCTCCGCCGCCTCCACGAACCCGATCAGCCTCGCCGCCGGTTTGGCCGCCGCCGCACCATCCGACAATCCCAATGTCTTAAGAAGCGTCTCCCGATCCACGCGCGACCGCACAGGGTCGCTGTCGTAAATCGCTTTCAATGCCGTCAACGTTGTCGTCTTCATCCCGCCTCCAATTTCTGTTTACCGTTTACCATCACCAATCCGTCCGGCCACCATGTCCGCCCGGCCCACCCCGTCCGAACCGTCCTACCCGTCAGACCCGTCCGACCAAAAAAAAAGACCCGTGCAACCGCTGCCAGGGTTAAGCCTGGCGGGCTGCACGGGTCAAACTATGAATCTAAACAACCGGTATTGAAACCAGTCTATCTCAGTCCGATCTCAGTCTATCTCAGTCTATCTCAGTCTAGCTCAGTCTAGCTCAGTCCAGCTCAGTCTAGCTCAGTCCGAGATAACCTTCACCTTCACCGACTCCTTGTTTATGAAATACGAAGGGGTTCTTGCGGCCGTCTTCGTGATCTGTTTAAAAAAGGGATGTGTCACCTTTCGGCCGTTCTTGCCTGAAATCCTGAAATACTGTCGAAGCGGCCTCACCGCCACCACACCACTGCCAATGCCCTTCTCAGTACCAACAACCTCGGGAAACGCCATCAGGAACAACTTCTTTGCCGCCGCGTGAATCATTTCGCTCGTCAGCCCGCCATCGCGCCCATCGGTCAGCAGAACCTTCAAGACGAACCTCGTGAAAGGCGGCACATCCCAATCTCCAACCTTCTTCCCGAATGTCACCAATCTGCCAAAATTGTTTTCCACACTGAACTTGCAGCCAACCGTATATACAGATTTCTTCTCCTTGGGAACGCATGGCGGCAGCAAGGCAATCCCCTTTTCATTCTTCACACTTTCACCTTCCGCATTCCCCTTCACCGCCTGCCGCCCGCCGTTGACCGCTGCCGCCTGCGCATTGCCGACTGCTTTCCTCCCCCCACTCTCCGCCATCGGCCCGGAGAACAGCATTTGCAAGGCATTTCCTTTCGCGCATTCGCAGATAAACTTTGCGTGTTCCATCACGCGCAACCCGTATTCAGCCGTCCTCACACATAGGTAGCGCAAGACACCCTGAAACTCCTTGTCTGACGACCACCTCACCGCCCCCCCTTCCCCTTCCCGGGAAACCGCATCCCCGGGACCGCCCGGCAGAAACACCTCTCTCAAAACGGAAAACGTCTTCGGCACGCCGTCCAGCAGCAGATAGAGCGTGACGCTTGCGCAAATCAGGACGATGCCCAGGTTCATCCCGCCGTGAAGGGCGGGCACGTGGTAAATTAAAGCGGTGCCGCCGTCCGTCGCGCCGATCGCGCCGGCAGCCAGCCCCAGGCTCAACAGCAAAGTGCCGGTCAACAGCACGATCTTGAAAAGAACCGCGCCCGGCCAATCAGGCAACCAGCTCTCTCTACGGGTGGAAACATCAGCAGACTTCGGCATAAAGCCCTCCGACAAAATTTTTATTGCGTTCCGGGAACATCGCTCACTTGCTTCGCAACGTTATCAATTATCCAAGCTATTCAAAAAAATGGCAATCGCCAACCCAATATTTATTTTCCGCATTCCCGTTTTTCCAATATCCATCGCCCCCGCGTTCTGCTAATGTCCATTAACCTCTCGAAAAACTCCCCTCCCTCCATCTCAGGCGCTCCGGCCTTGAAACCCATGAAACCAGCGTTCCCGCCGCGCTTGACTCGCTTACCGTGCTTAACGCGCTTGACCCGCATATCGCGCATATCGCGCTCCCCTTAATGTCCTCCGCCTCATCCCTCAGCCAACGAAATATTACCTGACTCCCAAAGATCAAACGCTTCTCTCAAATGTACGTACGGGCTAACCTGCGTCTCCGATCGTCCCCGCACGTCGCCACCGCCTACGTCCACAACCAGTCCCCCTCCCGCGTAGGCGATCGCAACAAGTAAACTTTCAACCTCTCTTACTTCCCCGCTTTCCTTCCACACCCCGCTACCCTATAATATGCCCCAATGATTGATGCGTTCATAAAGCGTTGGGAAATGACTGGTGCGGCGGAACGGGCCAACTACCAGATATTCCTGAGCGAACTCTGCGTAGAGCTTGAGGTCGAGCCGCCGCATCCCACCCTTCCTGATGACGCGCTGAACGC
>CAZXVN010000240.1:0-3156 GCA_964643945.1 uncultured Lentisphaeraceae bacterium
ACCCGGCAGGCGCTGTTCGTGGATATCGGGGGTGGCAGCACGGAAATCGTCATCGGCGACCGGAAAACAGCGCATTACCTGGCGATGCTCAAGCTGGGCGCCATCCGCCTGAGCAATAAGCATCTCAAGCCTAACCCGGAACAACCGGTATCGCCCGCTCTATACGGGCGCATCCAGGAATACGTTCGGGCCCGCACTCAGAAGGTTAGGCAACAACTCCGCCGCCATCGCATGGATCTGGTGATCGGAAGTTCCGGCACCATCCTGACCCTGGGCGATATTGCCGCGCGCCGTTGGACAAAGCAACCCCTGCAATGTCCCGCCACGGTCAGCGCGACGCGTCTCCGGCAGGTTATCCGTCACTTGTGCTCCCTTCCCCTCGCCCAGCGCCGCCAGGTGCCCGGTCTTCAGCCGGACCGCGCCGACATCATCATCGGCGGCGCCGCCATCCTGGACACGTTCATGGAGGAGCTGAAGATGAAAAGCATCGTCGTTAGCGACCGGAGCCTGCGCGACGGACTGGTGATCGAGCATATGGCAAACCTGAAGGCGACCGCCTGAAGGACCTGTTCAACCTGTGGTTGGAAGCTTTCCCGTAAACATAGTAAGCGTTCGGCGAACCCATGTCGCGTGAAAGCGGGAGCAGGGCCAAGCTGGCGTTTTTTAGCGACAGAGCGATAAGAGGAGGCTCGGAACGGCTGGCGCCGGTTTCTGGAGGAACACCCAGCCGCTCAAGAAGTGTTTAGTGGATGGGCTGCCTTCCATTGGTCCGGAAGCAACTCGGTCAAGCGGCTGACCGGATGAGCGCTGATGCGTTCGAGGACATCGCGAAGATAAGCGAACGGATCGATGTGTAGCCGCTTACAGGTGGCGACGAAGCTGGTAAGGACAGCGGCCGTGTGGCCACCGTTATCGCTTCCATACCATAACCAGTTTTTGCGTCCAACGGCGATTCCACGGAGGCTGCGCTCCGCGCCATTGTTGTCGATCTCCAAGTCGCCGTCTTCGCAGTAGCGCCGCAGCGCCGGCCAGTTGCCCAAGGCATAACCTATGGCTCCCGCGATCGGGCTTTTCGGCAACACACGAGATTGCTCTCGACGCAGATACGCCTCGATGTCGGTGAGCACCGGTATGCTCTTCTCCTGGCGCAGGGCGCGACGTGCTTTGCCGGTCCAGTTCTTGGACTTCGCTTCCCGCTCCACATCATAGAGCAGCCGCACATACGCGAGCATGATCATTGCCCGCATCAAGTCGGAACTCTGTGCCTCAAAGAACTTACGGCGCGCATGCGCCCAGCAGGCGACCTCGGTGACGTCGCGCTTTGCGTCGGCATACAGGGCGTCATATCCCCCATAGGCATCGGCCTGCAGGTAGCCGGCGAAGTCTCCCAAGAAGGCGACGGGACCCTTGCCCTCGCGGGTGGGAGTGTAGTCGTAGACCGTGAAGGGATTGGCCGCATCGCCCACATAGCTCCAGATACGGCCGGTACGGGTGTGCGTCAGTTCCGGATCGAACACGGCCACGGGCGTGTCATCGGTCTGCACCGCCTTGGAAGATAGGACCCGTTGCGCCATTATTCGATACAGGGGCACGGCCAACTCGGCACATCGGCGCATCCAATCGCACAACGTTGATCGCGCCAGGTCCACCCCCTGGCGGTGGAACATCCCCGCTTGCCGCGCCAGCGGTAGATGATCGGCGTATTTGCTGACCGCCACGTGCGCCAGCAAGCCCGGACCGGGCAGCCCCTTCTCGATCGGCCGCATGGGTTTCTTCGCCGTGACCAGCGTACAGCCCTTGGGACACGCATATTTCTGACAGGCCTCCTCGATCACCTCAAGTGAAGCCGGAACGTACTCCAGCCGCTCGCTGACTTCTTCGCCGATATGTTGCAGCGTCTCCGGACAGTGCGGGCAGTGGCGTTGTTCCGGAGGGATATCGTAGACAACCCGCCGGCGGGGCAAGTGGGGCGGCAACCGTTGTCGCCCATGCCCTCGGGGTCGCGCGACGGGCGCTTCGGCTGTGGACTCTGGTTCGACTTCCGGATCAGGCGCGCCGCCCGCCCCGACCTTCGCCAGGGCCTCCAGGAACAACTGGTTCTCATCCACGCGCTCGCGCTTCTGGCCATAGCGCCAGCGCAACAGCTGCTCCAACTGGTGTTGCAACTGACGCACCTTGCGGTCGCGCAGATCCAACTCGCAGAGCAGCTCCGCGATCAGCGCGTGACACCCGGCCAGATTGCCGGGCAGGGCCTTTGGATCGATTGTCATCGGATGGGCTTGACGGTCTCCCGTTCCAGGACTTCCAGGGCAATGGCTATGTCCACCCATTGGGCGGCCAGTTTCCGAAACTGTTTATAGCGCCCCAGCTTTTTCCGCAGGATGGCAACCCGCCCTGGACGTACAAAGCGTGTCGTGCTCTTTCCCCGCCAGGTATAACTGAGCTGGCCGTACGGGCCGTGTTTGCGCGGTCGTTTCGGATCTTTGCACTGGCAGCCCGGCGTTCCGCACACATTATACTGCTCCGAGAGGCTGCCAGGGTGGATTGCCCCCAACGCGGTCAATGCGGCTTTGATCCGCGCCAGGCGTCGCTGAAGGTGTTGGGTTGTCATACCGATAGCCTTACAAAGCTATCGGTTAATTGCAATAAAAAAAGGAAACTATTTTCACCCCCCTTCCAAAACCTTTCCCGCCCCCTCCACGCTCCCCGCCGGCAGACTGTAGCGCTTGCGCCGCTTGCCGGCCTTCAGATCAATCCCCTCCAGCAACAACCCCAGTTCCCAAGCCGCGATCTCCTTGCGGCCGCTCTCGCTGAATGGATATTGAAACGTGCCCGCCTCCAGGCGCTTGTACCAGATCGCCCAGCCGTCACGGTCCCAGTACAGGATCTTGATCCGATCCGTCCGCCGGTTGCAGTACACGAACAGATGCCCGGATAACGGGTTCGCCCGCACAATATGCTCCGCCATCATCGAGAGCCCCTCGAACGACCGACGCATATCGCACGGCACTGTGCACAAGAACACCTGGATCGCCGCCGGAAAACTCAGCATGGTCCCGTTCCCACGGCCGCCAGCACCGTGCGCAAGGTCTGCTCATCCACCCCGCGCCGAATCCGCACCCGCCGCCCGTCGGCCAATATCAATTCAATCCCGGC
>CAZXVN010000241.1:0-11845 GCA_964643945.1 uncultured Lentisphaeraceae bacterium
TCTTTCGTCGTTCGTTTCCACGCCCATCGCGGACAGAGGAGTTATCCACAACCCCGCCAAAGGGCCTTTACCGGCCCGTCGGCGGGGCTGTGGGTAACTCCGTCATCTTTGTTTACCCATGAATTCTGGTGAGGAGCCATAAATAAAAAACCTGCTTTATTGGGCTTGTTCAATAAAAACAGGGTCGAATAAGTGGTCGGGGCGGAGGGATTTGAACCCCCGACATCCAGCTCCCAAATCGAGAAAACATACATTTTGAGCGCTTTATTGAAACGATTTGAAATGTTTGAACATGTTACTGTATAAAGTGTTATGCATGGTTTGAACGGAATTGAGATGACCCTGAAAAAGGTGAAAAACCGGGAATTTTTTCCAAAGAACCTCCAAACATTTTCGGGGGTTCAAAAACATGTTGAACCCCGCCACTTCTTGGTTTTCAGCAAAAGGGATTCTCGTGATATAGAAAGCTCACGTTCCGGGGAATGGCATGATTTCCAAACCCCTTCAGACGGAGCCATCTGCGAGGCGCTGGCGTGTACCCCCTCTCAAAGGACTGGACTCTTGTCCGGGTGAAAACGGCGGACACGGCACTGTCCCGCGGCGAAGCAGTAACGATGGCGGCGGATAGGATCGGGAAATGTACGTAGGTAGAGGCGGTGATCGGGCATTCCAGTCCGGCGATGCCACGCCACTATCTGCACGCCGACCAGAACAACATCAAGAACGCCGTGGCCTTGCTGCCGAACGTGACGGGCATCACGACTAAGCAGGAGGAGAAGGAGGTCGCACAAGCCAGACTGAAGGCGGCTGTGACGGCGCTGGAAGGACTGACAGCCGACCAGTTCAAGAAACTGATCGAGAAGGCGGGGGCCGAAATCAAGAAGCTGGAAGAGAAGTTGAAAAAGAAAGCGGGCGCAGATAAGAGCGTTGCCAAGAAAGGCGCAAAGGCTGGGTCAGAAGCGTCGGCGGTTGAGTAAGGGTGCGATATCTTAAGACGGGTTGGGTGGTGTGGAGAGACGGTGAAGTCTCGCTTGAAAATCATATGGCTGGATATTTCCAGCCTTACGGTCTGTTTTGGAAATGCGGTATTCTTTGGGCAAACCAAGTGAGGTGAATTGTGAAAACGAATTGGGTCTTTATTTCGGCTGCGTGTTTGGCTTTGAATCTGACGCTGGGAAAGATTGCGGCGGCGCTATCCCTGCCTGTATACCTTGATTGTGTCGGTACCATACTTGGGGCAGTCCTGCTTCCGCCTTTTTACGTTGTGTCTACCGCCCTCTTGACCTCTTTGCTTGGAGGCATAGTGATCAATCCGTATTTTGTCGCCTATACGGGTACGCAGGTTGCCATAGCACTTACAGCCATCTGCCTTTGTCGGATCGGGGTTTTCAAGGTTTGGTGGTCGGCATTGCTGGGCGGCGTCGTCATCGCTTTGGTGGCTGTTGTCGTGTCGGCACCTGTAACGGTTCTCCTGTTTGGCGGGGTGACCCTTTCCGGCACCACGGCCATTAATGCCGTTTTGTTGGCTACCGGACAGAGTATTTGGAAGAGTGTGGTTGGAGGCTCCATGGTGATCGAGGCGATTGACAAGCCGACTGCCGCTCTATTGGCATGGCTGGCTCTTCGCAGGTTCCCTAAGCGGTTGATCCATCAGAATCACAACACGGTGGCGGACAGGCCTTGACGCCTTCACGCATAGCGCCTGCCGTTGCATTTGCTTGGACACTGGTTTGTGTAGCGGGCGTAGTGTTGTTTAGCTCTGTGCCAGAACTCGGTTGGTTCACGCTTTGCATTTTGTCGCTAACGTCTGTCTGCACACGCGGCCTTTCTATTCCGCGAATAGCGCTTGAACTCACCGTGCCTTTTGCCCTTCCGTTGGCGGTCGTCCATGGAGTGTTGAACCCGCAGTTTGCTGTTTCCGATCATTTGTTCGGGTATATCCCATTGCGGCCGGGTGGTTTGGGTTATTCTCTTTTCATCTCGCTTCGTATTTTGGTGCTTTCAAGCGCTGCGGTTATGTGGAGATTTGTCGATGCCGACAGACTCATGAGAGAAGCGGTTCACATCGGGCTCCCCCGGTCTGCTGTCGTCACGCTTGCGGTTGCGCTTGCAACCATGCGGATTGTTCCCAACAAGATCAAAGCGGTCTATCTGGCCCAGCAGGCTCGCGGCATGCCGTCCGGGCCGGGCCTTGGCGCCCGCATCCGCGCCCTTCCATCGGTAGTGATACCTGTTATCGTCGCCACCATTATGGAGGGAGCCGCAAGGGGGACGCTGATGACCAGCAGAGGGCTGGGATCGGCAGCGTTTAGAATGCCGCTTCTTGTGCCGATGATCACCCGGAGAGATATCGATCAGGTGCTCGTGGGAGTCTTGATCCTGATACTGCCTTTTCTTGTACGACTATGACATCCCATCTAACCATCCGAGCAATGCCTTGCGGCAGGAGCCAACTCGATTCGGCCCCGCTTAGACCCTATGCGGTGAACATTGATGTCGCCAGAGGGGAAGGTGTCGTGATTGTTGGCGGTGTGGGGACGGGCAAGACGGAGTGCGCGTTTGCCTTGGCAGGCCTCGCGGACGGCCTCCCGGCTGGCATGAGCATGCATCTGGACGGGGAAGGCCTCTATTCCCTGTCTGCGGAGCGTCGCGCACAATTGATCGGGATTGTCCCTTGCCAACCGCACCTGATCTTCTCCTGCATCGCATCTTCACTGCGTCGGGAAATGGAACTGTGTTTCGCCTTCCTCGGGCGCGATCCGGACCAACCGCTGATTGACGAGATCGGCGCACTGATGCGTATCGACCATCTGATGGATCACAATCCGCTGTTACTGTCTGGAGGCGAGAAGGTCAGGTTGGCTATTGCGTTGGGTCTCTTAAAGAAACCGGCGGTTATGGTCTTCGATGACGCGCTTCGGGAGCTTGACCCCATAACGGAACACGAAATCCAAGGCGCGTTGGACTCTTTTCGGAGCAAACAGGGGCTTATCACCGTTGAGTTCCAGACGCGGCCGCGCGAATCTTCCGCAACGGCTGTTAGCCAATGGCTGTTCATTACGAAAGGCGGCGTGACACAGGGGACGCTTGATTCATGTTGGCGTTCTGTCGCGGCGTGCGACTCCGGATTGTTGCCTCCATATGCCGCATTGGCCGTTCGTCTGGAACAAGCGTTCAATATCCAGTATCCTGCCCCGCCGACTTCGCCGGACGCTGTGGCGGCACCTTTTCTCACTCGGCGAGAAGGGTGGCGGGTTAAGCCGGTTGAAGAGGGCTCTTCGTTTCGTGAGGCGCCTGGCGAGTCGCGGCTGTCGGTTTCACAATTGGCATACCGTTACCCGAACAACGCGGAATTCCGGCTGGGGCCGATCTCGCACGTCATCGCGTCCGGGACAGTGACCGGCTTGCTGGGCCAGAACGGTGCCGGCAAGACCACCGGCCTGCGGTGCCTCGGAAACCTCATAACGGACTGGACCGGAGAAATTAGTATTTTGCCGGGGCTTTCGGCTAGCCAGATACGCTTGCCGGGGTGGGCCAGGGCTGTTTTGTATTGCTTCCAGAATCCGGATGACCAGCTTTTCCTTGGGACGGTCCGAGAAGAGATGCGGGTCGCCGCCAAGTTCACGCGGGACCGGTCTTACGACATCGAGCCCCGTGTTGAACAGGTGGCTGAAGAACTGGGTTTCCGCGACATGCTTGATTCTTCACCCGCCGACTTGCCGCGCCCTTTGCGCCGCATGGTTACTCTTGGCGCGGCGCTTGTCGCAAATCCGCCGGTGCTGCTGCTTGATGAGCCGACGGTTGACTTGGATGAGGAGCTGATTCGCCGGGTCGTGCAGGTGATCCTGCGTTACCGCGATGCCGGCGGAACAGTTGTGCTCGTCTCGCACGATTACGATTTCGTCGGCAATGTGTGCGATGAGGTGCTCCTGCTGGAGAGGGGCGCCCTTTTCCGTAAGGCGTCCAGACGCCAACAAGAACCATGGCCTTTTGATCCGGTTCCTTGTGTGGCAAGGGTTGCGCAGTTGCTCGACGGCGAACGTATAGTCTGGGCTGAGCGGGATCTGCTTGAGCTTCTTAAATCGCAATCGGCGCTTTAGGGTCTTGTTGGAAAAGCGGTGGCTCGGCACCTCGCCCCAGACCGGAGAACTCCAGTGCCCCCTGATTTGCTCGCAGGTCAGCAAGCAGAAACGCCCTCATCCGATCAATGTAGAAGGCCAGTCTGCCGCCGAAATCCTTTTGCATGGTTTCAGCCATCACGGAGAACGATTTCTTTACCGATTTGGCCTGCTCCAGACCGAGGGCTTCCAGCCGGTCTTCCATGATGCCCTGCAGGCACTTGTCGCCTTCGGTAGCCAATGCCCTCAACAAGGCGAAATCATGCACGTAAATGAACTGCGGGGCCTTATCGTGTAAGAGTGAGTTAACGCGATAGAGGAAGAAGAACCAGCGTTCAACCCGTTCTTTCCAGTCCTTGGGCACATTGGCGATTCGAGGGCCTGGATTCATGAGTTTTACATAGACAGACGAACTGTTGGTCGGGTCAACCCAGCGCTTTGTCCATGACCCTTTGCTTACCATTTGACCGAGATCAGCCGTTATGTCTTTAACGATGTTGTTGTCGAGCCAGTCAGCTTCTGTCGCCGCGAGGCCCGGTTTCAGAATGAGATCGCAGGACTCTTTAAGAACAGCCGCCCACAAACACTCGCTGTCTTCACGGTCTAACAGCGCCGCGCCGGCGAAGCCATCGGCGATACCCATCCATGTCAGGAAGCGCAGCACTTCGTTTACAGGGGTCGTGGCATTCTTCTTGTTATTGGACTTCACCGTTTTCCGTGCGGCTTTTCGAATGACTGACGCTAGGATGTCGTTATCGAGAAGGATGCTTCGGCCTTGTCTGCCTCTTGAACCTGACAGTCTTTCTGCCTGTGACGCGGCAAGCAGGGCGCGAGCCACCTTGTCAGAGTCTTTCCAGTCGACGATGTGAAAAAGGGTCTTATCTTTGGTCGAATGGCCGTCGGGATTGTGGTCGCGGACTCCGTATTCCCATTCCGTAATCGACAGTTTTTCGCGAAGCCGCCTGAAGAGGAATGAGTGAAGCCCCGACGTGTCTTCCATCAGCGGGCGTAGCAACCGGCAAGGTATCCGCAGGATTTCGTTCTTCGGCTCCACGGCTTTAACGGGATACAGGTAATACGCGCACCGGTCATCGGTCGATCCTGTTTCCACTTCGCCAAGCATGTCTCCGGGTTTGAAGGGGATCTCAAACCCTCCGCGCGGCGCGACAAGCCGAAGCTGGCCGCTGACCACAACCAGCAAGTCACCGCCGATATTGTTGGGTGCCAGCACATCGTCTTTCGGATAGTCGATCAGTTCCAGATCCTGCGCATGTTCAAGAAGTCCGGTGTATTCCGTGCTGCTCAAGGCGTTCAAAGCTGAACCTTTGACCGCACGCAATGCTTCGAGCGCTGCTTTCACTCGAACCTGGTCCCGGACGGCTTTGGGCTGAGGAGTCGCGAGGAAGGCCAAGAAGGGTGCGATCCCTGGGCATTGATCGGCTTGCGGCCGGGTCTTCTCATTTAACTCAAAGTTGAGGAGGGCGGTCTGACGTACGAGATAGCGGGCATCCCGTAGCAAGACATCATAATCCTGTTTCGCCCGGAACACGACCGTCACCTGCTCGTTCGCTGAGGCAATCGTTGCCGCTTGAGGCTTGTTGGGTTCGACATCGGTCTTTCCGAAATAATCGGGATTGAGCGTGAACAGAAGAAGCGGCGTTTCCGGTAGATTCTCGTTCAGCCAGTTGAGTATCTTTTCGGGGTGGCACAAGTGATCCAAGACAATGGTGGCGACTATCAGGGCGGGCGTTGACGCGGCCCCCAAGAATCGGCTCAGCTTGGCGATGGACTTGTCGTCGTCCAGATCGATTTCGGCTAGTGTGGCCTGAAAGGGCTTGCCCTCTCTAACCTTCTTGAGGTCTGTCACAAGACACGGCTTTCCCTTGCCGCTGGCGGTCTTCTTGACCGCCTGTTCAAGCAGCCCCTTCGAACCGTCAACGCCTTGGTAGACAACGCCCATGGGCGCGAGCCATCGGTTCAGGTAGCCCTCCCCGCATCCGAGATCCAGCACGACGGTGTCGGCGAACCTGTTGGCGTTCTGTTCTTGAATGAGCGTGTGCCACTGCAAGAGTGTCCTGTTCGATCCGTCCCGGAGCCACTTGCGCTGTTCACAGAGGCTATGCTCTATTGGCGCATATCGGTCAATGTGTTTGGGCTGGCAAAGATCAGACAACACTTGAAATACAGCTGGGTTGACGAGTCTCTGGCGCCAGTCGTCTCCCAGTTTTCCCTGGGCCGACGAGTAATTCACAACCGTTGAGCCTGTCCAGTTCGCCCTCATGCAGGAACCTTTCCCGTTCGGAAAACATCTCCGCGGTGTGTACCTGTTGAATCCCGATTGCAGGATTGCCATACAAATATCACCGTCTGGCAGTAGAAAAAGAATAGCGGATGCGCTGGCTCAGGTCAATTACTGCACGCGGTTTTCTCGGGCGGCGGATCAGCGGATCAGCTCGACGCTGTGCCCCATTGCCATCCGGTCACCAATGACTGTTTCCGAAAGGTGCAATGCGCCGGAGCAGTTCACCAGAGACCGGAACGCATGACTTGAAATTTCCAGCGTTACGGATTGGCGGCGAAGCATAGCCCAAGCAGCAGGAATTGGCCCCGGTAAGTGTTTGTGCTAATGAGGAAATAGGCCGGTGCATGGTCTGTACGCTTCTTATACGATTCGCTGCGTCAAAGGCAAAGAAGGTTCGCAGCTTACAACCCCAGAGGCGGCGAGCCGGAAATGAGATGGGGCGATAATAGCAAAAGGAGCAGAGGTTATGAAGAACGGATTCGATGGAAGTTGGGGAGACGCTCTGGAGACGGGACTACCGCTGGATCAGTTCGGTGCCCCCGGGTTCTCGCTGCGGGAACGGCTGGACTTCTCCGGCCACGGCAACGGTCGAGTCACACCTCACCTGAACGCCGAGTTGTTCAACGGGGACCGGGTACTGGGCCGGGATCTGGCGAATACCCAGTTGCCGGGGTTCAACGGCATGCAGGCATTGTAGGAGCCCTCCGCGTCCTGGGCAAGACGCAAAACTGCCCGATGAACGGAGAGCGGCAATTATTGGCGCAGCACGAAGGATATTCAATCTGACAAGAAAAAAGTTCTCAAGGCTGCCTGTGGGTGTGACTGAACTCTAGAGTTGGGAGGCAATAGTCATGAAAGCCAATGAAGAAAAGGCGGTTCAGCAAGAGCGCATCCTCAATGCGGTGCTCTCGAAGTACGAAGGCGTCAAGGACATCTGCATTCAGAACGCTGTCAAGGAGTGGCAGAAAGAGCGTTTCGACCCGCAGGAGACGGAACCTATGGGTGAGTTGTTCCACACGGTGACCTCGCCGGAGATGGAGCAGCACGCGGTGGCCTGGCATCATGCCGACATCGAAGACAACGCGGCACTGGCGAGAGCCCGTCTGGCACGTGTGAAGTTGGACGAGGCCAGATCCCGTTTCGTCAGCGCCCTGGCCGAGTCCGAAGGCGTCTACGCGAACTCGGAAGACATGCACGTGCTGATTTCCCGGATGGAGGTGTGGAAGGTGGACGGGGATCGGTTCAAGCGGGCGCTGCCGCGAAAGGTCATAGCCTTTTGCCTGGCGGTCGTGAACGGCGAATTGAATTTCGACGATCTCCGGGCCAGGAAATTCCCGAAAACCTTCAAGGACTTGCAGGTCATCCAGGAATTCGTCAACGATTTGCTGAATTTCTGCGATGAGAGCGGGGAGACCGCCAGACAGCAGATCAAAGGTGTATGTGAGAACATGACGTTGGCGCATAAAGTCGCGGATGACACTGACATGACCCAACCGGTCAGGTTCCTGGCTGAACAGGTGGTGAAGTCACGTAGCCCGCAGGCGAGTTTGCTGCAGCGCGGTTCCGGCATCGGATTCGGCGCAGGGCTGAGCGCGGGTTGAGAAATCGCGGACGTCCTTTGTCCGCCATCATGTATGTAAGCCTGATGAGGCGCAAGCCGGAAGGGCTGGATGAGCGATGCGTGAGTCTTGCTTCTCCAGCCCTTCATTTTTTAAGGAGTGACTACCATGTCGAAACACACAGAACGCCGCGAGCGCCGCGAGAGGTATCACAGGATGCTTGATGCCGAACTCGATGCCGAGAAGCCTTTCATCCATCGGGTGGTTGACTCGATCAACAGCGGCGGCATCGACTTCGCTCCGGACGGCCGTGCGATCCGGGCCGACTTCTGGCGCTACATCCGGTCAAGGCAACAGTCCGCGCCGCACAAGGCGCTGGCAGGACTCTCCCTCGTGGAACGCGCGGTTGGATCACTTAAGGTCCGTCGGGCTTAGTCACCTGTGGAACTGGGAACTTAAAGCCGGCCCGTCTTTTCAGGCGGGCCGTTTCATTTGGAGGCATATTATGAGACTGTCTGACATTTACAGAAACACGGCATCAGCATTCATGATGATAGGTGCCAGCGCGTTGGGGCTTTTCTGGCTGGGCGGCTGGGCGGTCGCGGCTTTCATGAACCACTACTACGGCTTCGGCTACGACCCGCTGCGCTGCTGCATCCCCTTCGGCCAGGTCCGCCTGCCGTTCTGGCCGGTGGCCAGTCTGCTGGTTCTGATCATGCACGGCGTGTTCGTCTTCCGGTACAGTTCGCTGAGCGCGAGTCTCGGTGTGCCGCAGCGCTGGTGGGAAGGGCGCTCGGGCGGTTACGACGCCCAGCTCGAAAATCCGTTTGCGAAAGTCATCGCAAAGGACTGCGTGGTGGTCGGTTCGCTATTGATTCTGTTCCTGGTTCTCTGCTCCTGCCGCCAATGGTTCGGCTGGTGCTGGTGGGGGTACTGAGTTGAGAGGGCGAAGGAAGATGTCTCAAATGAACATGCAAAGCACACATTCTTCGATATGTCCGCGTCGCAAGCTCGTGCGCAACAGGGCCAGGCAAGAAGGACGTGCCAAGTTGATGGCCGATACTCCCTGCAACCATTCGGCTGATGGAGGGACGGTGTGCTCCTGGACGGGTGGCGTTGCCGATGCGGTGTACGGGTTTTGGATGTGCGGCTTCTTTGGCAAGGCACCTATGTTGCCGCCCGTGCCCTCGGCTGATTGAAGAAACACTTTCCTGAAGCCGGGTGGCGTCAGGAGAACAAGTCCCGTTGGGGACGAACTGAAACAAGTAAGGAGATTAACAAATGAAAGCAATGAACAAACTCTCTCGCGGTGGCGTTACCGTACCTCCGGGGACCTTTCGTGGCGGTGTTACAGTCCCCCCCGGGACTTTTCGCGGCGGCGTGACGGTTCCTCCGGGAACCTTCCGGTAATGTGGACAGTTGTTGGCCGTCGCAGTATCAGATGTCCTGACTGCGACGGCCATTGAACCCAAACGGAACAACGAGGAGGCAGTATGAAACTGTGGAATAAAAGCCAGCCGGTTAATCCAACTGATGCTGAAATGGCGCGTCCAGTGAGGATCACGCAAGATGTCCTGGACCAAATTGTAGCGACTTTGGGTGGACGGATACCGGAATCCGGTGGGCTTCTTGGGGGAGACAGAAAGCGTCAAAGGATCACTCGCTTTCTGTTCGATAATGACGCAAATACCACCTCCACGGCGTATTCTCCAAATCTTGAGACAATCAATGAGGCGTCGCATTCATGGTATGACGAAGAAAATGTCGATGTTATCGGTATTATTCATACGCATCCCGGAAGCCCCATCTGCCCAACAATGGCTGATCAGGAATATGCGGCTCGCCTTTTGAGGGCCAACCCGGAGTACATCGAAAGGATGTTCTTGCCGATCGCCGTGTTCGGTGGCTCTGAAGTGGCGGGTATGCGTGATTTTATTGTGTATCCGTATGTTGCCTGTCTTAACAAGAGTGGTCATGCGGAAGTTAGCCGCGTTCGGCTTGAGATTGAGGCTGCCGATGGGTCGGTTTCAAAGCAGGTTGAGACCTATGTGGCACGAGTGCCTTCACCCTACGTCAATGTCCTTGCTGGCTACTCGGATGAGACGTTCGCTCGTGTCCGCTCCTCCTATGACCTAGACCTGATGCGGCAATCGCGCGTGGTCATTGCGGGAGTAGGTGGCGCATCCGAATTCGTTGAGAGCCTCGCTCGTGCAGGGGTCGGACAGTTTGTACTGATCGATCCGGACGTGGTTGCGTTGACTAACCTGGCTACCCAACAGACCTACCGTCGCGATCTTGGCAAGGATAAGGTCAGAGTTCTTGCGGACCGTATCCGCGACATCAACCCGTCGGCACATGTGCTTCCGTTACGCAATCGGCTAGAGAGTTTGGATGATAAGCGGATGGGGCAGCTCTTGAAAGAGCCGCTTTTGTTCGGTCGTGAAGCGCCTCGCCGGACGCTCCTGTGTGGCTGTACCGACAGTTTCCCGGCCCAAGCGCGGGTCAACCGGCTGGCGATCCAGTTCGCTGTGCCCAGCCTTTGCGCCCAAGTCTATCTGGAAGGGCGTGGCGCAGAGGTCACCTTCACGCATCCCGACCTGACGCCGGCCTGTCACCGCTGCGCATTGGTCAGCCGTTACAGCGCATACGAGGCGGGTACAGTAAAACCTGTCGGTTCGGAAGGGTCCAACGTGTTTGCGACCGTGCGCGTCAACGCCATTGCTGGTTTCGTCGCTTTGGCGCTGCTTCATGCTGGTAGTAACCATCCCCGTTGGGGCGGTCTGCTGCGGCGTGTCGGCACCCGCAACCTCGTGATAATCCGTATGGATCCAGACTTCGGCCAGGCACTTGGCCTCGACCTGTTCGAAAGAACCTTTGGCGATTTCAACACCCGCGTCTGCTTCGACGAGACCATCTGGACCGCCGTCACTCCCGACGACGGCCGGAACGGGGCTGTGCTGTGCCCCGACTGCGGCGGGGCAGGGCAGCTCCGCACGCTGGAGGGCCGGTTTGCTGACACGCTCACCGGCGTGTTGAATAAGATGCCGGGTGCAGTGCTGCCGCCGCCGCTCCCTTCAGAGGCATGTGAGTTAACGGTTTGCGGCGACCACGCTTGTGTTGTGTCCGCTTGAAATACACGGAGGTAAATTATGAACCAGTTCATCCAAGCCAACGAAAACGCTTACTTCGACCTCTTCCAGAACCTCAACGGGTCCTGCATGAGGTTTCACAATGAACCTATGCCGCAAGGATGCGAACCTTCGCAGGCCGACATTGGTTTCGAGATCTCACCCCGCGATGGCAAGATCCTGTTGTGTGTCCAAGACGGGGTGGGTTACACGGGAGACTCGCAAAACCTGCGCCGCTGGTTTTCAGACGGAGTTCTGTCGTTCGACGGCATTCCCTCACTGATGGCGTGGTTGAGAGATGACCTGGCGCCCCGGATGGGATCAACACAAAACTCCGAAACGTCAACCGGCGAAGCTCCGTCCGTTCCCTCCCCTGTTCGGGAATCGGAACCGGACCGGCCCGTGCCACCTGAAACCCGTTCCCCAGCCGGCATTACCGACACTGCACGCGTCACCGAACAGATTCGCGACGACGCGGACCCCGTGTTTCTTGACGAGCAGGATCTCTTCCGTGCGCTCACGGCAAGTGTGGTCGGGCAGGATGAGAGCCTGCACACGCTCGCGTCTGCGGTCAGCGGCCATGTGGCGCGGTCAAATCCGCGCCGTCCCTTGACGGTGTTTGCCATCGGCCCCAGCGGCGTGGGCAAGACGCGTACCGGCAACTCCATCGTGAACGTCCTGAACGGTGAGGGACGGAACGGACGCTACGAGTTCTTGCGGCTCGACATGTGCGAATAC